>DASSVA010000184.1:0-10031 GCA_035706385.1 Solimonas sp.
CCTAAAACACGCCGACGCCTCGACGCTGGCGGTGGTGGACGCGACGCGCAAGGTGCTGCCGCAGATCGAGCAGGCCGCGCCCGCCGGCCTCGAGCTCAAGATCGACTTCGACCAGTCGCTGTTCGTGCGCGCCGCGATCAAGGGCGTCGCGTTCGAAGGCGTGATCGCGGCGGCGCTGACGAGCATCATGATCCTGCTCTTCCTCGGCAGCTGGCGCTCGACGGTCATCATCGCCATCTCGATCCCGCTCTCGGTGCTCGGCGCGATCTCGCTGCTCGCTGCGTTCGGCGAGACGCTCAACATCATGACGCTCGGCGGTCTCGCGCTCGCGGTCGGCATTCTCGTCGACGACGCGACGGTCACGATCGAGAACATCAACTGGCATCTCGAGCAGGGCAAGGACGTGCGCACCGCGATCCTCGACGGCGCTGCGCAGATCGTGACGCCGGCGTTCGTGTCGCTCCTCTGCATCTGCATCGTGTTCGTGCCGATGTTCTTCCTCGAAGGCGTCGCGCGCTTCCTGTTCGTGCCGATGGCGGAAGCCGTGATGTTCGCGATGATCTGGTCGTTCATCCTGTCGCGCACGCTGGTGCCGACGATGGCGAAGTATCTGCTGCATCCGCATACGCATCACGAGGGCGAGAAACCGGTCTCGCGCAATCCGCTGGTGCGTTTCCAGCGCGGCTTCGAAGCGCGCTTCGAGCGCCTGCGCGCCGGCTACCACGATCTGCTCGATCTGGCGCTGCATCATCGCCGCGTGTTCGTGCCGGCGTTCCTCGCGTTCGTCGCGCTGTCGTTCCTGCTCGTGCCGTTCCTCGGCCGCAACTTCTTCCCGTCGGTCGATTCCGGGCAGATCCTGCTGCACGCGCGCGTGCCGGTCGGCACGCGGCTCGAGGAAACCTCGCAGCGCTTCGCGGATATCGAAGCGGCGATCCGCCGCGTCATCCCGCGTCATGAACTCGCGGCGCTCGCCGACAACATCGGCGTGCCGGTATCGAGCATCAACAACACCTACAACAACACCGGCACGATCGGCCCGCAGGACGGCGACATCCAGATCGCGCTGAGCGACGATCACCAGCCGACCGCCGATTACGTGCGCGAGCTGCGCGAAAAGCTGCCGCGCGAATTCCCCGGCGTGACGTTCTCGTTCCTGCCGGCCGACATCGTCTCGCAGATTCTCAATTTCGGTTCGCCGGCACCGATCGACATCCAGATCCGCGGGCCGAAGACCGACGCCGACTACGATTACGCCAAGCAGCTGCTGAGCAGGATCCGCTTCGTCAAGGGCGTCGCCGACGCGCGCATCCAGCAGTCGCAGCGTTATCCGACGCTGGAACTCGACATGGACCGCTCGCGCGCCGAACAGCTCGGCGTCACCGCGCACGACGTCACCGACAGCATGCTGATCTCGCTGGTCGGCACCAGCCAGGTGTCGCCGACGTTCTGGCTCAATCCGGCCAACAGCGTCTCGTATCCGATCGTCGCGCAGGTGCCGCAATACCGGCTGCAGACGCTATCGGACCTGGAAAGCCTGCCGGTGTCGTCGTCGAACGGCGGCACGCAGATTCTCGGCAGCGTCGCCGGCGTCTCGCGCGGCATGGCCGAGGCGGTGGTCACGCACCGCGACATCATGTCGGTCGTCGACATCTACGCGACGCCGCAGGACCGCGATCTCGGCGCGGTCGCCGCCGACATCCAGAAAATCGTCGACGCGGCGGCCAAGGACGCGCCGAAGGCGACGACCGTGACCTTGCGCGGCCAGGTGCAGACGATGAACAGCGCGTTCTCCGGCCTGCTGTTCGGCCTGCTCGGCGCGGTCGTGCTGATCTATTTCCTGATCGTCGTCAACTTCCAGTCGTGGGCCGATCCGTTCGTCATCATCACCGCGCTGCCGGCGGCGCTCGCCGGCATCATCTGGATGCTGTTCACGACGCACACGACGCTGTCGGTGCCGGCGCTGACCGGCGCGATCATGTGCATGGGCGTGTCGACCGCCAATTCGATTCTCGTCATCAGCTTCGCGCGCGAACGCCTCGAAGCGACCGGCGATGCGGTCCAGGCCGCGCTCGACGCCGGCTTCACGCGCTTCCGGCCGGTGCTGATGACCGCGCTGGCGATGATCATCGGCATGGCGCCGATGGCGTTCGGGCTCGGCGAAGGCGGCGAGCAGAACGCGCCGCTCGGCCGCGCGGTGATCGGCGGCCTGCTGTTCGCGACCGCCGCGACCCTGATCTTCGTGCCGGTCGTGTTCAGCATCATTCACGCGCGCTACGGCCGCCACGCTTCCTCCGCGCCCGCGGGAGTCCTCGATGTCGCCCACTAAACCACCCGCCACCACTCCCCGTCCCGTGCCGCGCGGCCTGCGCACCGGCGGCATCGTGATCGCCGTCGTGCTGGTCGCGATCGTCGCGATCGGCCTGACGCAGCGCGCGCGCAGCAGCAGCGAACTGCGCGACTGGACTGACGCCAACGCGCTGCCGGTGGTCGCGACCGTGCAGCCGCAGCCGCTCGGCGCCGGCGCCGCATTGCAACTGCCGGGCCGGCTCGAGGCCTACGCCAGCGCGCCGATCCATGCGCGCACCAGCGGCTATCTGAAAGACTGGAAAGTCGACATCGGCGCGCACGTGAAGGCCGGCCAGCTGCTTGCCGAAATCGAGACGCCCGACGTCGACCAGCAGCTCGCGCAGGCGCGCGCCGATCTCGCCAAGGCCAAAGCCGACACCGAACTCGCGAAGACCACCGCCGCGCGCTGGCAGGCGATGCTCGGCACCGACGCGGTCTCGAAACAGGAAGTCGACGAAAAGCTCGGCGATTACGCCGCCAAGCAGGCCGCGGAAAACGCCGCGCGCGCGAATGTCGAACGGCTGTCGGCGACGCAGGGCTTCCAGCGCATCGTCGCGCCGTTCGACGGCGTCGTGACGTCGCGCTCGACCGACGTCGGCGCGCTGATCAGCGCCGGCGGCGGCAGCGGCCCGGAACTGTTCACGGTCGCCGACACGCACAAGCTGCGCGTCTACGTGCAGGTGCCGCAGCGCTACGTGCCGGCGATCCGCGCCGGCCAGACCGCGACGATGACGGTGCCCGAATATCCGGGCCGCGAATTCGAAGCGAAGATCGAAACCACCGCGCACGCGATCAGCGCGGCGAGCGGCGGCACGCTGGTGCAGCTCGCGGTCGACAACGCCGACGGCTCGCTGCTGCCTGGCGGCTATGCGGACGTCAGCCTCGCGCTGCCCGGCGGCGGCCGCGGCGCCTCGGTGCCGGCGAGCTGCCTGATCTTCGACGGCAGCGGCATGCACGTCGCGCTGCTCGGCGCCGACGACAAGGTGAAGATGACGCCGATCGAGATCACGCGCGATCTCGGCAAGACCGTCGAAGTCGCCGGTCTGCAGAGCGGCGATCGCATCATCGACAGCCCGCCCGATTCGCTGCGCGACGGCGACCGCGTGCGGCTCGCCGACCAGCCGGCATCGGACAAGACCAGTGCCGGGAAAGACGATGCGCCGAAGCACGGCTGAGCGCCGCATCGCGGATCTGCGCGTGCCGCTGTGCGCCGGCGCGGCCGCGCTGCTGCTGTCGGCGTGCTCGCTGGCGCCTGAATACCACCTGCCGGACGTGCCGGGCGACGCGCAGTACCGCGCGAGCGTCGACGCCAACGCCGATGCCGGCTGGGCGCCGGCGACGCCGCAGGACCACCTGTCGCGCGGCCGCTGGTGGACGCTGTACGGCGACGCGCAGCTCGATGCACTGGCCGCGCGCGTCGAGACCGGCAGCCCGGATCTGGCCGCCGCGCTCGCCCATTACGAGCAGGCCGCCGCGTACCGCGACCAGACGCGCGCCGCGTATTTTCCGAGCCTGTCACTCGGCGGCAGCATCGAACGCGAACGCGCATCGGCGATGCAGCCGCCGTCCGGCCGCAGCGAGAAATATTTCGACAGCAATTCGCTCGGCCTGAGCGCGGCGTACGAGCTCGACCTGTGGGGCCGCGTGCGCAACAGCGTACGCGCCGGCAATGCCGGTCTCGAAGCCGCCGCCGCCGATCTCGAATCGGCACGGCTGAGCCTGCAGGTCGAGCTGGTCGACGACTACGTGCAGCTGCGCCGTTACGACATCGAAACCCAGCTGCTGCAGGACAGCGTCGTCGCGTACGACAAGGCGCTGCAGCTGACGCAGACGCGCCACGACGGCGGCATCGCGTCCGGCCTCGACGTCGCCCGCGCCCGCACGCAATTGCAGACGGCGAAGGCGCAGGTCTCAACGACCGCGGCGCAGCGCACGCTGCTCGAACACGCGATCGCCGTGCTGATCGGCGAATCGCCGTCGACGTTCACGATCGCCGCCAGCACGACGCCGCTGTCGCTGCCGAGCATTCCGCTGGATCTGCCGGCGACGCTGCTGCAGCGCCGCCCCGACGTCGCCGCCGCCGAGCGCCGCACCGCGGCCGCCAACGCGACCGTCGGCGTCGCCCGCGCCGCGTGGTTTCCGTCGCTGAACCTGGGCGCGAGCGCCGGTTATTCCAGCTTCGAAACCAGCGACTGGTTCAAGGCGTCGAACCTGTTCTGGGCGATCGGCCCGAGCCTCGCGCTCGACCTGTTCAACGGCGGCCTGCGCGAAGCGCAGATCCGCCAGGCGCGCGCCGCGCTCGACGAAGCCGGCGCGCATTACCGCGCGGTCGCGCTCGGTGCGTTCGCGCAGGTCGAGGACGAGCTCACCGTGCTCGGCCGCTACCGCGACGCCGCCGCCGATCAGGCGCTCGCCGTCGATGCCGCGCAGAAAGCGCTCGACTATTCGATGACCCGTTACCGCGAAGGCGCCGTCAATTACCTCGACGTGACGGTCGCGCAGACCGCCGCGCTGCAGGCGCAGCGCGACCGGCTCGCGCTCGAAACCGGCCGCCTGCGCGCCAGCGTCGCGCTGGTCCGCGCGCTCGGCGGCGGCTGGCAGGTTGGCGATCCGGTCGAGCAGTAGCAACCCCCGGGTCGCGCCCATGGGCTCCTACAAAAGACATGCGGTCCCTTGCAGGAGCGCCCCATGGGCGCGACTGATGTGAGATAAATCGGACTATATTGTAATAAAGATCACTCTTTATACACAGCCGGCGGTAATGTGGAACCCGCATGGAACGCCGCTTTTCGCGACGCTTTCGACGCGAGACGCGGCCTGATGCCGGGCGGCCGCGCCAAATCACTGGCGCGACAAAACAAAACCGACTTGTCCCCGGCTTGTCCACAGCTTTCACAGGCGCTGTGCACCGTTTCGACACAAGGGCTTGTGGTCATTTGGAAATCAGACCCCAAGATATTGGAAAAACCGGTTGACGCTCACCGGAACCGGGCCTAGTCTTGAGCGACTGCCACGTGTCACCCCGCCCATGGAAATAAAGCGGTCGGGACACGTGACGCCAGATTCCGAATTCAGCAGTCCAGGGGACGCCCAAAAAATGCTTACTCAAAACACCACGTCGTCGACCGATCCACGCCGCGCCCCGCCGGAAGCTCAGGTCAGCACCGCGGAAGTCGTCGCGACCGCGCCGGGCGGCATCAAGGTCATCCGCCGCAACGGCAAACTGACCGGCTTCGACGCGAAGAAGATTTCGGTCGCCGTCACCAAGGCGTTCCTCGCGGTCGAAGGCGGCGCCGCCGCCGCGTCGGCCGCCGTGCGTTCCAAGGTCGAGGCGATCACCCAGCAGGTCGAGTCGGCGCTGACGCGGCACATGGTCGGCGGCGGCACGCTGCACATCGAAGACATCCAGGACCAGGTCGAACTGGCGCTGATGCGCGCCGGCGAGCACAAGGTCGCGCGTTCGTACGTGCTGTATCGCGACGAGCAGGCGCGCAAGCGCGCCGCCGAGGCATCGAAGGCGCCGGAAGCCGCGCGCCCGGGCATCACCGTCAAGCGCGACGACGGCAGCGCGGTCGCGCTCGACGAAGGCCGCATGCGCCGGCTCGTCAGCGAAGCTTGCGCGGGGCTGTCCGGCACCGACATCGAGGAAGTCGTCGGTGCCGCGCTGCGCGACCTCTACGACGGCATCCCGGAAGCCGAGCTGTCGCAGGCGCTGACGCTCGCCGCGCGCGCGCGCATCGAGAAGGAACCGAATTACACCTACGTGTCGGCGCGCCTGCTGTGCGACGCGATGCGCCATGAAGCGCTGAAGTTCCTCGGCCTGCCGGAGTCGCGGCCGACGTTCGAGGAAATGAAGGCGATCTACCCGGATTACTTCCGCGCGTACATCCACAAGGCCGTCGAGCTTGAACTGCTCGATCCGAAGCTCGCACTGTACGACCTCGACACGCTCGGCAAGGCGCTGCTCGCCGACCGCGACGGCAAGTTCGACTATCTCGGCCTGCAGACGCTGTACGACCGCTATTTCATCCACAGCAACAAGACGCGCTTCGAACTGCCGCAGGCGTTCTTCATGCGCGTGGCGATGGGCCTGGCGATCAACGAGATCGACCGCGAAGCGCGCGCGATCGAGTTCTACACGCTGCTGTCGAGCTTCGACTTCATGTCGAGCACGCCGACGCTGTTCAACTCCGGCACGCTGCGCCCGCAGCTTTCGAGCTGCTATCTGACGCAGGTGCCGGACGATCTGCACGGCATCTTCGGCGCGATCCACGACAACGCGATGCTGAGCAAATTCGCCGGCGGCCTCGGCAACGACTGGACGCCGGTGCGCGGCATGGGCGGCTACATCAAGGGCACCAACGGCAAGTCGAACGGCGTCGTGCCGTTCATGAAGGTCGCCAACGACACGGCGGTCGCCGTCAACCAGGGCGGCAAGCGCAAGGGCGCGGTCTGCGGTTATCTCGAAACCTGGCATCGCGACATCGAGGAATTCCTCGAACTGCGCAAGAACACCGGTGACGACCGCCGCCGCACGCACGACATGAACACCGCCAACTGGGTGCCGGACCTGTTCATGAAGCGCGTGATGGAAGACGGCCCGTGGACGCTGTTCTCGCCCGAGGAAACGCCGGACCTTCACGACCTCGTCGGCGACGCGTTCGAGAAGAAGTACACGGAATACGAGCGTCTCGCCGACGAAGGCCGCATCAAGAATTCCAAGCGCATGCCGGCCGTCAACCTGTGGCGCAAGATGCTGTCGATGCTGTTCGAAACCGGCCATCCGTGGATCACGTTCAAGGATCCGTGCAACCTGCGCTCGCCGCAGCAGCATGTCGGTGTCGTGCACTCGTCGAACCTGTGCACCGAGATCACGCTGAACACCAAGGCCGATCAGGAAATCGCGGTCTGCAATCTCGGCTCGGTCAACCTGCCGGCGCACATCGGCGCCGACGGCGCGCTCGACCTCGCCAAGCTGGAAAAGACCGTCAACACCGCGATGCGGATGCTCGACAACGTCATCGAGTACAACTACTACTCGGTCGCGACCGCGCGCAACTCGAACCTGCGCCACCGGCCGGTCGGCCTCGGCGTGATGGGCTTCAACGACGCGCTGTACAAGAAGCGCCTGCCGTACGAATCCGACGCGGCGATCCAGTTCGCCGACGAGTCGATGGAAGCGATCAGCTATTACGCGATCAAGGCGTCGGCCGAACTCGCCGTCGAACGCGGCGCGTATTCGAGCTTCAAGGGCTCGCTGTGGGATCAGGGCATCCTGCCGGTCGATTCGATCAAAATCCTCGCGAAAAACCGTGGCCCGTACCTGCAGCAGGACACGTCCGAGTCCGGCCGTTTCGACTGGGCGGCGCTGCGCACGCAGATCCGCACCACCGGCATCCGCAACAGCAACACGATGGCGATCGCGCCGACCGCGACGATCGCCAACATCACCGGCGTGTCGCAGTCGATCGAACCGACGTACCAGAACCTGTACGTCAAATCGAACCTGTCCGGCGAGTTCACCGTCGTCAACGAATATCTCGTCAACGACCTCAAGGCGCTCGGCCTGTGGGACGAGGTGATGGCGCACGACCTCAAGTACTTCGACGGCAGCGTGCAGCAGATCGACCGCATCCCGGCCGATCTGAAGGACATCTACAAGTGCGCGTTCGAGATCGACGCCAAGCGCCTCGTCGATGCCGGCAGCCGCCGCCAGAAGTGGATCGACCAGGCGCAATCGCTGAACCTGTACATGGCGCAGCCGTCCGGCAAGAAGCTCGACGAACTGTACAAGCACGCCTGGCTTTCGGGCCTGAAGACCACGTACTACCTGCGCACGATGGGCGCGACGCACGCCGAGAAGACGACGATCCAGGACAACCGCCTGAACGCCGTCGGCAATGCCGGCGCCGGCGGCGGCATGGCGGCGAAGAAGGCTGCGCCGGCGGCGAAGTCGTCGGCGGCCGAGCCGATCATCCTGCCAACGCTGGAAGCCGGCAGCGGCAGCGCCAAGGTCTGCTCGATCCTCGATCCCGACTGCGAGGCCTGCCAGTAAGCGCGAAGGCGCCGGCACCGGAGAACCGCTCATGCTCAGCACCGTCATCCTTCCGTGGGTCCATTACGTCGCCGTGTTCGTGATGATCGGCGCGCTGATGGTCCAGATGTACCTGCTGAAACTGAGCGCGGTTGCCGATGCCGTGCGCAGCATCGCGCGCGTCGACCGCATCTATGGCGTCGCCGCGCTGCTGGTGTTCGTCACCGGCCTGCTGCGCGTCTGGCACGGCGGCAAGGGCGCGGACTATTACTGGCACAACGGCGCGTTCCACGGCGTCATCGGCCTGTTCGTGCTCGCCGCCCTGGTCTCCGTCGTGCCGACGCTGCGCTTCATCCGCTGGCGCAAGGCGGTCGACGCCGGCGCGCTGCCGGCCGAAGGCGAAGCCCGCAAGACGCGCATGCTCGTGCACGTCGAACTGAGCCTGATCTTCATCGTCGCGCTGCTGATCACAATGGTCGCCAAGGGCTACGGCGGCCACTGAATCACCGAATCATTCATTGGACACAGAGCCGTCCGGACCGGGCGGCCGCAAGAACAAGAGGGACAAGATCATGCTGAACTGGGAAGACACGCCGAGCACCACCCCGCGCACCGCCGCGGCACCGCCGCAGGCCCGGCCGCACGCCGCGCAGGCGGCCGCCGTCGCCGCAGGCGCGACCGGCCTCGAAGACCTGGAAATGGGCGCCAGCCGCATCCGCGTCGACGACAAGAAGATCATCAACTGCCACGCCGATCTCAACCAGCTGGTGCCGTTCAAGTACAAGTGGGCGTGGGACAAGTATCTCGACGCCTGCAACAACCACTGGATGCCGCAGGAGATCGGCATGTCCGCCGACATCGCCATGTGGCAGGACCCGCAGGGTCTGACCGAAGACGAGCGCATGATCATCAAGCGCTCGCTCGGCTTCTTCAGCACCGCCGATTCGCTGGTTGCCAACAACCTCGTGCTCGCGGTCTACCGCCACATCACGAATCCGGAATGCCGCCAGTACATCCTGCGCCAGGCGTTCGAGGAAGCGATCCACACGCACGCCTACCAGTACTGCATCGAAAGCCTTGGCCTCGACGAAGCCGAAGTCTTCAACATGTACCGCGAAGTGCCGAGCATCCACGACAAGGCCGCGTGGGCGCTGCCGTACACGCAGTCGCTCGGCGATCCGAACTTCCACACCGGCACACCGGAAGACGACCAGCGCCTGCTGCGCGACATGATCGCGTTCTACGTCGTCTTCGAAGGCATCTTCTTCTACGTCGGCTTCGTGCAGCTGCTCAGCTTCGGCCGCCGCAACAAGATGGTCGGCGTCTCCGAGCAGATCCAGTACATCATGCGCGACGAAGCGATGCACATGAACTTCGGCATCGACGTCATCAACCAGATCAAGATCGAAAACCCGCACCTGTGGACCGCCGAGTTCCAGCAGCAGGCACTCGACATGATCAAGGAAGCGACCGAACTCGAAATCCGCTACGCACACGACACCATGCCGCGCGGCGTGCTCGGCCTCAACGCCAGCATGTTCAACGAGTACATGAAGTTCATCGCCAACCGCCGCTGCGCCCAGATCGGCCTCAAGGCCCTCTACCCCGGCGCCGAAAACCCGTTCCCGTGGATGAGCGAAGTGCTCGACCT
>DASSVA010000185.1:0-3148 GCA_035706385.1 Solimonas sp.
TCGACCGGCTCGTCGAGCAGCTCGAACAGGCCCATGCCGGCGGTGATGCCGCGCTGCAGTTTTTCGTTGACGCCGCCCATGCTCTTGATCGGCTGCAACAGCGACAGCATCGCCAGCATGAACGCCGCGAACGTGCCCGGCGTCATCTGCGCGAGCATGCTCGGCTGCGTCGCGAAGTAGACGATCGCCGCGACCGCCCAGGCGGCGATGAACTGGATCAGCGCCGAGCTGCCGGCGCGCGTCGCGACGACTTTCATGCTGAGCCAGCGATTGTCCTCGTTGACGCGCGCGAAATAATCGCGCTCGAACGCCTGGCCGTTGTAGATCTTGACGATGCGCTGGCCGAGCACCGCCTCGTCGACCGCTTCCGTGACGTTGGTGACGCTGTCCTGGATGCGCACGCTGATGCGGCGGAAACGCCGCGTCACGTAACCGATGATCGCCGCGATGAACGGCATCACGACGAACGCGAACGTCGTCAGCCGCCAGTTCAGGTAGAACATGTAGCTGATGTAGAAGACGATCGTCAGCGTGTCCTTCAGCGTGCTGGTCAGCACCGTGGTCGTCGCCTCGGCGATCTGCTCGACGTAATACGTCAATCGCGACACCAGCGCCGACGAGTTGACGCGATCGTAAAAGCGCGACGGCAGATCGAGCAGCTTGTTGAACACGCGCCCGCGCATGTCCTTGACGACGCGCCGCGCGACCCAGGCCATGCCGTAGATCGACACGAACGACGACAGTCCGCGCATCAGGAACAGGCCGACGATGTAGACCGGAATCCAGCGGATGTAGGTCTGGTTCTGCTCGACGAACGCGCGGTCGAGCAGCGGCTTGATCAGTGCCGCGAACGCGGTGTCCACGGCAGCCAGCACCGCGGTCGCGACGAACGCGACCACCATCACCTTCCAGTGCGGCAGCGAATAACCGAGCAGCCGCCGGTAGGTCGGCCACGCGTTTCGGTCGAGACTTGAGCGTTTTGCCATTGCGGTCGCTTTTGCAGGAGCCGCTATGCTATCAAGTCGGCCTCCACCGCTTCACAACCGCGGAACCCAGCGCATGAGCAAGACCCTGTTCGAGAAGATCTGCGACCGGGAAATCCCGGCCGACATCGTGTACGAAGACGAGCTGTGCGTCGCCTTCAAGGACATCCATCCGCAGGCGCCGTTTCACGTCCAGCTCGTGCCGCGCAAACCGATCACGATGCTGGCCAACGCCGGCGCCGACGATCAGGCGCTGCTCGGCCATCTGATGCTGATGGCGCCGAGGATCGCCGCCGCCGCCGGCTTCGGCGACGCATTCCGCCTCGCCGTCAACAACGGCGCCGCGGTCGGCCAGTCGGTGTTCCACCTGCACATCCACATCCTCGCCGGCCGCCCGTTCAAATGGCCACCGGGGTGAAACCATGCGTGATGACTCAATGTCATCACGCATGGTTTCTGACCGGCCATGGAGCATTTGGCCCCGGCGAGGCCTGACTCGATGTCAGGCCGAGCTAGCCAAATGCGGGCCGGGGTTCGATTGAGCGGTGACGTCGCGCCATGGACGGCAGCGCCACACTCGCTGGACGGACCTCCAGGCACTTGCAGGCGCGGGCCATGCCCGCGCCTTACCGAGATCGTGAATTCGGGTGACGAACCGCCCGTCGCGCCTCACCCCAGCATCGCCGCGAACGCCGTCGTGAAATGCTCGCGCGTCTGCGCGCCACGGCGTTCGACCAGCCGCGCCGCGAGGCCGCGGCGCTCCGCGAACGCCAGGCCGTCGGCGACGCCCATTACCGCGATCGCGGTCGCCAGCGCGTCGGCGTGCAGGCATTCGCGATGCAAGACGGTGACGCTCGCGACGGCGTCGTCGATCGGCCGGCCGCTGCGCGGATCGATCGTATGCGAATGGCGCGTGCCGTCGGCGTCGAAGAAACGCCGCGCGTCGCCGGACGTCGCGACGGCGAGACCATGCAGCGCGATCCGCAACGGCGTGAACGCCGCGTCGTCGGCCGTCCGCTCGATGTCGACCCACCACGGCAAGCCGTCGGGCTTGACGCCGTGTCCGCGCAATTCGCCGCCGATTTCGACGAGGAAGTGGTCGATGCCGGATGCGCGCAGCACGTCGCAGACGCGATCGACGCCGTAGCCCTTGGCGATCGACGACAGATCGAGCCGCAGCCCGCCGGGCTGCGTGATGCGGCCCTGCGCGGCGTCGAAATCGAGCCGTCGCCAGCCGCAGCGCGCCGATGCGGCAGCGATCGCCTGCGACGACGGTGGCATCGTGCGCCGCGGCGCCGGCCCGAAACCCCAGAGATCGACGAGCGCGCCGACACTCGGGTCGTAGGCGCCGCCGGTGTCGCGCGCGAGCTGCAATGCGACGTCGAGCACCGTCGCGAAACCGGCCGACAGCGTGAACGCGCGGCCGGCCGCCGCATCGTTGTAGACGCTCAGTTCCGACGACGGCAGCCAGGTGCTCATCTGCCCGACGATGCGATCGAGCGCCTGCTGGATCGCGAGCGGCACGGTCGGCGCGACATCGCCGGTCGGCGCGCACTTCACCGACCAGCGCGTGCCCATCGTCTCACCCGACCATTCGCGGACGGCGGCGTGCGCGTCCGGCAGCCTCGGCAGATCGTCGAGCACTGGCGGGACCAGAATCCGCGCCGGCGGCGCGGCGACATTCATCGCCGAGCTTACGGCAGCACTTCCAGCGTCGCCGAATAACCGACGCGGCGCGGACGCATCTGCGGCTCCGCGTTCTTGCCGGCCTTGGTATTTTTCGCCGGCGCCGCATCGGATTCTTCGCGACCGCCGCCCTGGCTGGCATGGAGCCAGTACAGGCCGGGCTGCGGCCAGGTGATCGAAAACGCGCCGTCGGCATCGGTCGTCGTTTCGATCGTGTCCTGCCGGTCGCGATAGCGCGTGCCGCCCGGCGTCGCCGTCACCGTCAGACCGGCGGCCGGCTTGCCGTCGAGCAGCAGCTTGAACGTCGCCTTTTCACCGCTGAACAGATCGTTCGGATGCGTGACCGGCAGCAGTTCGAGGCCGACACCGCTCGTCGTCAATGCGCTCGGCTTGCCGACGGTGACGAAGGTTTCGACGCGATTCGCCATTTGCGTCACGCGCAGGTTCTTCGCATCGGCCGGCACTTCGGTCTTGAATGC
>DASSVA010000186.1:0-3516 GCA_035706385.1 Solimonas sp.
GCCGGCGACCTTGCGCGCGACATGCTCGATGCGCTCGACCGAGCCCATCGACGTGCCGCCGTATTTCTGAACGATAAGTGCCATATCTTTGGTTTCATGTAGAGCGGATTGGCGCGCAGCGCGTCACCCGCCGATCACGGATGGCGGGTTACGGCCTCCGGCCTAACCCGCCCTACCTCAAAGTTTTGTCTCGATCCAGCCCGCCACCGAGTCGATCGCCGCCGGCAGCGCATCGGGCTGCGTGCCGCCGGCCTGTGCCATGTCCGGGCGACCGCCGCCCTTGCCGCCGACCTGCTGCGCGACGAAGTTGACGAGTTCGCCGGCCTTCACTTTCGACGTGAGGTCGGCGGTCACGCCGGCGATCAGGCTGACCTTGTCGCCGCTCGCGCTGCCGAGCACGACAATGCCCGAGCCGAGCTTGTTCTTGAGCTGATCGAGCAGCGTGCGCAGATCATTGCCGGCGACGCCGTCGAGTCTGGCGGCGAGCAGCTTCACGCCCTTGATGTCGCGCGCCTGAGACGCAAGATCGGAACCGGCGCTCGACGCCAGCTTGTTCTTCAGCGCGGCGAGTTCCTTGTCGAGCTGCCTGCCGCGTTCGAGCAGCTGCTCGACCTTGGCGTAGACCTCGTCGGCGCCGCCGCGAACCAGCTCGCCGACTTTCTTCAGCGTGTTCTCGGTCGCGCGCAGATACGCGAGCGCATTCTCGCCGGTGATCGCCTCGATGCGGCGCACGCCGGCGGCGACACCGCCTTCGGACACGATCTTGAACAGGCCGATGTCGCCGGTGCGCGACACATGCGTGCCGCCGCACAGTTCGGTCGAGTAGTTGTTGTCGCCGCGGCCCATCGCCAGCACGCGCACCTCGTCGCCGTACTTCTCGCCGAACAGCGCCATCGCGCCGGCCTTGATCGCGTCGTCGTACTTCATCACCTCGGCGCTGACCGCCACGTTGGCGAGCACCGCGCGGTTGACGCGGTCCTCGATCGCGGCGATCTCGTCGGCGCTCAGCGGCGCGTTGTGCGAGAAATCGAAGCGCGTCTTGTGCTCGTCGACCAATGAACCTTTCTGCGCGACGTGCGTGCCGAGCACGTCACGCAGCGCACGGTGCAGCAGATGCGTCGCCGAGTGATTGCGCATCGTCGCGCGACGCACGCTGTCGCCGACCTCGGCCTTCACCGTGTCGCCGACTTTCAGTACGCCGTTCTTCAGCTCGCCGTGGTGACCGAACACGCTGCCCTTGATCTTCTGCGTGTCGCGCACGTCGAAGCGCGCATCACCCGCGCTCAGCGTGCCGCGATCGCCGACCTGGCCGCCGGATTCGGCATAGAACGGCGTGTTGTCGAGCACGGCGACGCCCGACTCGCCGGCGTTCAGCGCATCGACCGGCGCCCCGTCGCGATACAGCGCCAGCACCTTGCCGTCGCCGGCCAGACCGTCGTAGCCGATGAAGCAGCTGTCGGCGCCTTCGTAGGCCAGCGTGCCGGCCGACTTGAAGCTGCTCGCCGCACGCGCGCGGTTGCGCTGCGCGTCCATCTCGCGCTCGTAGCCGGGCTCGTCGAGCGTCAGGCCGCGCTCGCGCGCGATGTCGGCGGTCAGGTCGAACGGAAATCCATACGTGTCGTAGAGCTTGAAGACGACATCGCCGGGAATCGTCTTGTCGCTCAGTTTGCCGATCGCCTCGTCGAGCAGCTTCATGCCCTTGTCGAGCGTGATCGCGAAGCTGTCTTCCTCGGCGCGGATCGTCTTTTCGATCAGCGCGCGCTTTTCGTTCAGCTCCGGATACGCCTCGCCCATGATCGCGGCGAGCGGCGCGACGAGCTTGTGGAAGAACGCGTCGTTGAGGCCGAGCTTGTAACCGTGGCGGATCGCGCGGCGCATGATGCGGCGCAGGACGTAGCCGCGGCCTTCGTTCGACGGCAGCACGCCGTCGGCGATCAGGAAGCTCGTCGCGCGGATGTGATCGGCGATCACGTTCTGCGAAGCGTTCGCGTACGGCGCCTGCTTCGCCAGCGCCGCGACCGCGCCGATCAGATGCTGGAACGTGTCGGTGCGGTAGTTGTCGTTGTAACCCTGCAGCAGCGCGGCGATGCGTTCGAGACCCATGCCGGTGTCGACGCTCGGCGCCGGCAGCGGCGCCATCGTGCCGTCGGCGCCGCGCTCGAACTGCATGAACACGACGTTCCAGATTTCGATCCAGCGATCGCCGTCTTCGTCGGCCGATCCCGGCGGCCCGCCCCAGATGCCTTTGGAGCCGTCCGGATCGTGGTCGTAGAAGATTTCGGTGCACGGACCGCACGGCCCGGTATCGCCCATCGCCCAGAAATTGTCGGACGCGTAGCGCGCGCCCTTGTTGTCGCCGATGCGGACGATGCGCTCGGCCGGCACGCCGACCTGGTCCTTCCAGATCGCGTAGGCCTCGTCGTCCTCGTGATAGACCGTCACCAGCAGGCGCTTGCTGTCGATGCCGAGCCAGTCGGACGAGGTGATGAATTCCCAGGCGTAGGCGATCGCGTCGTTCTTGAAGTAATCGCCGAAGCTGAAGTTGCCGAGCATCTCGAAGAACGTGTGATGCCGCGCGGTGTAGCCGACGTTTTCGAGGTCGTTGTGCTTGCCGCCGGCGCGCACGCATTTCTGCGAACTGGCGGCGCGCGTATACGGCCGCTGGTCCTGGCCGGTGAACACGTCCTTGAACTGCACCATGCCGGCATTCGTGAACAGCAGCGTCGGATCGTTGCCAGGCACGAGTGGCGACGAGGGCACGATCGTGTGCCCCTTGCTCCGGAAGAACTCCAGGAACTTCGCGCGCAACGCGTTGCTGGACAGGGGCTTGCTGCTCATCGGCTGTGCAATCCGCGGGAAAGGGTCGGCAAAAGGGGCGATATGGTAAACAAGTGGCCACGCCGTCGCCATCGAGCGATCCGCCGGCCGGCCGCTTTTCGTAGAATCACGCGCCATGAAGCCGACCCGCGTTCTCGCCTGCCTGCTGCTGACCCTGTGCGCGGCCTGCGCGACGCCGCCGCCGGTGCCGGTCGTCGAGACCCCGCCGCCGTTGCCGCCGCCACCGAAAGTCGCGCTGGTGCTCGGCGGCGGCGGCGCACGCGGCTTCGCGCATGTCGGCGTGCTCAAGCTGCTCGACACGCAGGGCCTCAAGCCAGACCTGATCGTCGGCACCAGCGCCGGCAGCGTCGCCGGCGCACTGTACGCGGCCGGCTACAGCGGCTTCGATTTGCAGGAAATGGCGTTCGCGCTCGACCGCGCGACGATCGCCGACTGGTCGATGTTCGGCAAGGGCCTGATCCGCGGCGAGGCGCTGCAGAACTTCGTCAACCAGGCCGTGAAGAACCGGCCGATCGAAGCGCTCGACATTCCGTTCGCGTGTGTCGCGACGCAGGTCGCCACCGGCCAGGCGGTGCTGTTCCAGCGCGGCAACGTCGGCCAGGCGGTGCGCGCGTCGTCGTCGGTGCCGGGGGTGTTCGAGCCGGTCGTGATCGGCGGCACGGAATACGTCGACGGCGG
>DASSVA010000187.1:0-5837 GCA_035706385.1 Solimonas sp.
GACCTCGACGTCCGGGTTGTAATCCGGGTTGTCGACGCGCGCGACCGACAGTTCACTGCCCTTGATCTTGACCAGCTCGCCGCCGCCGGGCGGGCGCTCGTAGAACGGCTGCATGCCGAGCATCCAGCCGTAGTCGACATAGCCTTCGTCGATCGTCTCGCCTTTCTTGAACGGCGGATGATCTTCCTTGAGCGTGTAGACGTATTTGGTCTTGCTCTCGAAGCGGCCGCGGATGTTGCCGAGCGCGGCGATCACCTGCTGGTAGAAGATCTGCGCTTTTTCCGGATTGCCGGTGTCGGCTTCCTGCAGGTCGGCGCGGATCAGCGCGCTCTTGAAATCGTTGGCGACCAGCAGGCCGACCTGGCCGGACAGCGAGACGTTGTGGCGGACGCGGTCGAGTTGTTCCGGCGTCGCCGAGAACCGCGCCGGCACGACCGGCTCGCCCTTGAAGCCGTCCTCGGTGATTTCGATGTAGTAGGTGTTCGGCGTGAAGATCGACGAGACGTGCGTGCGGTCGATGCCGGGAATCAGGAAGACGTCGTCGGTCGCCTTGCGCATCGAATCGAAGAACGACGCGTTGTAGATGTCGCCTTCGCCTTTCCAGTGCAGGTTGACGAGCAGCGTGTTCGCGCCGGAGAAGTTCTTGATGTGATCCATCATCGTGCGCATGTATTCATGCTTGATGGGGATCTGCTTCAGGAAGCCCGGATCGAGCTGGACGCGCGCGGCGCTCCAGCCGAAGAACAGCGTCATCGCGAGGAACAGGATCGCCAGCGCGTGGCGCCAGCCGATCAGGAAGTCGGAAATGCCGTCGACACAGCGATGCAGAACGCCCTTCATGGCTGCGCTCCCTTGTGGTTTGCCGCAGACGTGACGAGCTTGAGCCCGCCGTCGCCACCGACCAGCCAGCTGCCGGCGGTGACCGGCAGCACCGTCGCCAGATCATGGAAATCGGTATCGACCGGCTGCGTGAAGCTGCGGCCGTCGTCGCTCGACACCAGCAGCGTGCTGCCGGCGCCGACCAGCACGACGTCGCCGTCGGCGCTGACGCTGCCGCCGAACAGCGACGAGCCGGTCGACACCTTGCTTTCCGTCCAGGTCCTGCCGTCGTCGTCGCTGCGGAACACGTGGCCGCGCATGCCGAACGCGAGCAGCGCCTTCGACTTCAGCGCGAGCACGCCGAAGAACGAGCCGTCGTAGACCGGCGGCACGATCTGCCAGTGGTCGCCGTTGTCGGTCGAGCGCGCCATCAGGCCGCGCTCGCCGACCAGGATCAGCGCACCGTCGGCGGCGCGCACCATCGCATTGAGATGATGATCGCCGAGCGCCTCGTCGGTGACGCGCTTCCAGTTCTGTCCCTGATCCTCGGAAACCAGCATCAGGCCGAAGCCGCCGAACGCGAACAGGCGGCCGTTGAACGGACCGGCGATGCCGAGCAGCGGATCCGGCTGCAACGGCGCCGGACCGCTGTCGCCGCCGAACGGATCGAAGCCCATGCCGGCGTCGTCGGCCGGCGGCTCGGCGCTGCTGCCGGCATCGGCCGGCGGTTCGGCGCTCGTCGATGCGTCCGGCGGCGGCTCGGCGCTCATCGCGGCATCGGGCGGCGGCGCGATCGCGCCGGCGGCGGGCGGTGCCGCGCTGTCGTCGCCGTCTTCTTTCGGCGTCGCGATGAAGAACGCTTCCTTCCAGGTCTCGCCGCGATCGGTGCTGCGCAGGATCCAGCCGTCGTGGCCGACCGCGAGCGCGAGCTTGTCGTCGATGAACTTGACCTTGGTCAGCGTCGAACCGCGCTGCGGATCGATCTTCGCCTCGTGCCACGGCCCCTTGACGCCGTCCGCGACCAGGATCAGCCCCTGCTCGCCGACCGCGAGCAGACGATCGCCGTTGCGCGCGAGACCGTCGACCAGCAGGCCGTCCGGATGGACTTCGGTGACCGCGAACGGCGGTGCCGGACGCGGCGAGAACGCGTACGCCGCGGCGAGCGCGACGATCACGGTGAAACCCAGTGCCGGCCACGCGCCGGTCGACGACGTGCTGGCAGGGCCATTTCCCCCCGCTGCTGGCGTTGCGTTCATCGAACTGTCTCCTCTTTCGTCATATCGCACCGCCGGCGCGCGGCGGACCGTCCGCACACGGGTCGCGCGCGCCGGTAGCGGTGCCGGCGTCTCGGGCCGGCCCCGTCAAACGGGAATTTCGAACAGGCCGGCGGCCCCCATGCCGCCGCCGATGCACATCGTCGCGACCACGTATTTCACGCCGCGGCGACGCCCCTCGATCAGCGCGTGCATCACCATGCGCGCGCCGCTCATGCCGAACGGATGGCCGATCGCAATCGCGCCGCCGTTGACGTTGAGTTTTTCGTTGTCGATGCCGAGTTGGTCGCGGCAATAGATCACCTGGCACGCGAACGCTTCGTTCAGCTCCCACAGGCCGATGTCCGACACCTTCAGGCCGTGGCGCGCGAGCAGCTTCGGAATCGCGAACGCCGGGCCGATGCCCATCTCGTCCGGCTTGCAGCCGGCGACCGCGAAGCCGCGATAGATGCCGAGCGGCTTCAGGCCGCGGCGCTTCGCCTGCTCGCCGCTCATCAGCACCGTGACGGCGGCGCCGTCCGACAGCTGCGAGGCATTGCCGGCGGTGACGTGCCGGCCTTCCTTGATCCACTGGCCGTCCTTGAACACTGGCTTGAGCGCGGCGAGGCTTTCGAGCGTCGTCGACGGCCGGTTGCCTTCGTCGGCCGACAGCGTGACGGTTTCCTTCGCGGTCGGATTGCCTTCCTTGTCGAACAGCTGCTTGCTCGCCGTCAGCGCGACGATCTCGTCGTCGAACTTGCCGGCCTGCTGCGCGGCGGCGGTGCGCTGCTGGCTCTGCAGCGAATATTCGTCCTGCTGCGCGCGCGAAATGCCATAGCGCTCGGCAACGATTTCCGCGGTCTCGATCATCGGCACGTACGCGGTCGGCTGCGCCGCGAGCACCGCCTGCGACACGAAGCGATAGCCGTTCTTGTGCTTGTTCTGCACCAGCGAGATTGATTCGAGGCCGCCGGCGACGACGATGTCCTGTTCGCCGACGATGATGTTCTTCGCCGCGATCGCGATCGTCTGCAGACCCGACGAGCATTGCCGGTCGAGCGTCATGCCCGGCACCGAGTCCGGCAATCCACCGGTATACGCGCACAGCCGGCCGAGGTTGTACGCCTGCGTGCCCTGCTGCGCGGCGCAACCGATCAGCACGTCGTCGACCTCGTCCGGCGCGATGCCGGCGCGCGCGACGGCGGCCTTGACGACGTGGCCGCCGAGCACCGGCGCCTCGGTGTCGTTGAACGCGCCGCGATAGGCCTTGCCGATACCGGTGCGGGCGACGCTGACAATCACAGCTTCAGTCACGATCTGCATCCTGTTGTTAGGAGCGCCCCATGGGCGCGATTCATTTCCTGCGCGGCCTGTGCAGGTCGCGCCCACGGGGCGCTCCTGCAGGCAGAGCGCGTCGAATGCGCATCAAAAGTAATACCGCGAAATGGTGTCGGCGATGCACGCCGGCTTGGATTCGCCGTCGATCTCGACGGTCACGCGGATCACCGCCTGCACGCCGCCGTCTTTGGTTTTCTCGGCGGCGATCAGCTCGCCTTTGCCGCGGATGCGGCTGCCGACCTTGACCGGCGCCGGAAAGCGCACCTTGTCGAGCCCGTAGTTGACGCCCATCTTCATCCGCACGTCGACGATCTCGGGCAGGAAGCGCGAGGCCAGCGACAGCGACAGATAGCCGTGCGCGATCGGCGCGCCGAACGGCCCGGCCCTGGCTTTCTCGACATCGACGTGGATCCACTGGTGATCGTCGGTCGCATCGGCGAACGTGTCGACACGATCCTGCGTCATCGTCAGCCACTGGCTGGTGCCGAGCGTGGTGCCGACGGCGCCGAGCACCGCGTCGATCGAATCGAAAACCGGTGCGCTCATCTTCAGGCCCTCTGGCTCGACGCCGACACGGTTTCGCCGACGAGGTACGACGAATAGTCGGACGCCAGGAACACCATCACGTTGGCGACTTCCCAGGCTTCGGCGCCACGGCCGAACGCTTCGCGGCTGGCGAGTTCGTTGAGCAGCGCCTCGGGCGCGCTCTTGCGCAGATGCTCGTGGAACACGATCGACGGCGACACCGCGTTGATGCGCACGCCGAACTCGGCGGCCTCGACCGCGCTGCAGCGCGTCAGCGCCATCACGCCGGCTTTCGCCGCCGCGTAATGCGCCTGCTCCTTCTGCGCGCGCCAGCCGAGCACCGACGCGTTGTTGACGATCACGCCGCGAGCGCGCGGCTGCATCCTGCGCAGCATCGCCCGCGTCATGCGGAACGTTCCGGTCAGCGTCACGTCGAGCACCTTGTTCCATTCCTCGTCCGTCATGTCGACGACGCGCTTGCTGCCGCCGAGTCCGGCGTTGTTGATCAGCACGTCGACGCCGCCGAGCCTGGTTTCGGCATCGTCGACCAGCGCCTGCACGTCGTCCTCGACGGCGACGTTGGCGAGCCGGCCGTACACCTCACAGGCCGGATGCTGCTGCTTCAGCGACGCGACCGCCTCGTCCAGACGGCGGGGATGGATGTCGGAAATGAACAGCGCGCGCGCGCCTTCCTCGGCGCAGCGCAGCGCGGCGGCGAAACCGATGCCGCCACCGGCGGCGGCGGTGATCAGCACGCTGCGGCCCTTCAGCAGACCGTGGGCGGCAACGTACGGCGGCGGCGGAACGGTGATCATGGGCTCTCGACTTTGGGGCGGACTTCACGCGGCATGCCGAGCCCGCGTTCCGCGATCAGATTCAGTTGGATTTCGTTGGTGCCGGCGTAGATCGTGTCGGCGCGCGAGAAGAAGAACAGCTGCTGCAACGGCCGGACCGCCGGATCGTCGGAGATCACGTCGGCCTGCGCGCCGAGCACGTCGACGCCGAGCTTGCCGAGCGCGCGATGCCAGTTCGACCAGTAATACTTGTAGATCAGCGCCTCGCGCTTGAGGCCGAGCGCGCCGTCGCCGGCGAGCATGCGCAGCGCGTTGTAGCGCATCACGCGCAATCCGGACCACGCCTGCGCGAGCCGCTGCCGCAACTGCGGATCGCTGTCGCGACCGCCGCTGCGCAAGGCATCGACGACCAGCTCCAGCTCGTGCGCGAAATGCATCTGCTGACCGAGCGTCGAGACGCCGCGCTCGGCTTCGAGCAGGCCCATCGCGACTTTCCAACCGTCGCCCGGCTTGCCGACGATGTGTTCGGCGGCGGCGACCGCGTTGTCGAAGAACACTTCGTTGAATTCGCTGCCGCCGCTCATCTGGCGGATCGGCCGGATCTCGATGCCGGGCTGCGCGAGCGGCAGCAGCAGGAAGACCAGACCCTTGTTGCCTTTCGAGCCGGGCTCGCAACGCGCGAGCACGAAGATCCAGTCCGATTCGTGCGCGAGCGAAGTCCAGATCTTCTGGCCGGACACGCGCCATGACCCGTCGTCCTGCGGCTCGGCGCGCGTCTGCACGTTGGCGAGATCGGAGCCGGCGTTCGGCTCCGAATAACCCTGCGCCCAGTATTCGCGACCGGCGACGATCTCGGGTAGAAAACGTTTCTTCTGCGCCTCTGAGCCGAACGCGATCAGCGTCGGACCGATCAGGCCTTCGCCGATGTGGCCCATGCGGCCCGGCCCGCCGGCGCGCGCATATTCCTCGTGGAAAATCACCTGTTGCGCGATCGACAGGCCGCGACCGCCAGCCTCTTTCGGCCAGCCGACGCAGGTCCAGCCGCCGGCCGCGAGTTCGCGTTCCCATTCCTTGCGCAGCTCGGGAAACGCTTCCTCGTCACCGGGGC
>DASSVA010000188.1:0-5716 GCA_035706385.1 Solimonas sp.
CTGAGCGCCAGCGCCGGTTCAGCCGCCGCGCGCGATACAGGGCGTCCACCCGCAATTTGTCATCACGATGAGCGCCACGCCCGCCACCGCCCGGACGATCGACAGCGCGATCCCGGCGCGCCTCGACCGCCTGCCGTGGTGCCGCTTCCATACGCTGGTCGTCGTCGCGCTCGGCATCACCTGGATACTCGACGGGCTCGAAGTGACGCTGGCCGGCGCCGTCGCCGGTGCGCTGAAGGCGAGCCCGTCGCTGCGCATGAGCGACGCGCAGATCGGCCTTTCGGCGAGCGCTTATGTGCTCGGCGCGGTGCTCGGCGCGCTGCTGTTCGGCCGGCTCGCCGATCGGCTCGGCCGCAAGAAGCTGTTCACCGTCACGCTGCTCGTCTATCTGGCGGCGACGGCGGCGACCGCGTTCTCGCAGCGCGCGGCGATGTTCGCGCTGTTCCGCTTCCTGACCGGCGCCGGCATCGGCGGCGAATACGCGGCGATCAATTCGGCGATCCAGGAGTTGATCCCGGCGCGCTATCGCGGCCACACCGATCTGCTGATCAACGCCAGTTTCTGGATCGGCGCGGCGCTCGGCGCGCTCGGCGCGATCGTGCTGCTCGATCCGATGCTGCTGCCGCGCGATCTCGGCTGGCGGCTGTGTTTCGGCACCGGCGCCGCGCTCGGCCTGATCATTCTCGCGCTGCGCACCCTGCTGCCGGAAAGCCCGCGCTGGCTGATGACGCGCGGCCGGCTCGACGAGGCGGACGCGATCGTCGCGCGGATCGAAACGTCGGCGGGCATCGCGCCGACGCGCGATCTGCCGCGCATCCGCCTGCGCGTGCGCGAACGTTCGCACGGTTTCGTCGATCTCGGTCGCAGCCTGTTCCGCGCATATCCGCGACGCGCGATCGTCGGCACCGTGCTGATGACCGCGCAGGCGTTCTTCTACAACGCGATCTTCTTCACGTATGCGCTCGTGCTCGGCCGCTATTTCGGCGTGCCGGCCGAACGCGTCGGCTATTACATCCTGCCGTTCGCGGCCGGCAATTTTCTCGGGCCGCTGCTGCTCGGCCGCTGGTTCGACACGTTCGGGCGGCGGCCGATGATCGCGTTCACGTATGCGATGTCGGGCGTGCTGCTGCTGGTCACGGCGGGGCTGTTCGCTGCCGGCGTGCTCGATGCGCGCGGCCAGACGATCGCCTGGTCGGTCGTGTTCTTCTTCGCGTCGGCGGCCGCCAGCTCGGCGTATCTGACGGTCGGCGAAAGTTTCCCGCTGGAAGTGCGCGCGCTGGCGATCGCGGTGTTCTACACGCTCGGCACCGGCATCGGCGGTGTCGCCGGGCCGCTGCTGTTCGGCGTGCTGATCGGCAGCGGCGAACGGCTCGGCATCACCGGCGGTTACGTGTTCGGCGCGCTGCTGATGCTGATCGCGGCGTTCGTCGCGTGGCGCTGGGGCTTCGCCGCCGAGCGCCGGTCGCTCGAAGACTGCGCGATGCCGCTGTCGAGCGCGGAGTGAAAAGCGGCGCGACGTTCAGCGCAGGCAGTAGACGATGACCGCGGTGATCGCGAGCACGACGATCGCGGCGATGCGCGCATCGCGCGGCAGCGTCGGCAAGTCGTCGCCGCGGGCGATGACGGCGACGTGCGTGCGATCCGGCCGGTCGGTATCGCCGAGCCCGCGCATCCAGCCGTACGTGAACGCGGCGGTCGCGGCGAACACGACGCCGGCGATGATCGTGAAATGCAGCGTGACCAGATCGGCCTCGCGCGCGGCGAACAGCAAGGCGCTGAAGACGTGGCCGCAGATCAGGCCGCGCAGCGCCGCGCGCGCGCCGAGTCGCGGCAACCACAGGCCCATCAGGAAGATCGCGACCAGCGGCGAGGCGACGAACGCGAACACCTGTTGCAGATACGCCCACAGACCCTGGAAGTGCTGGATCATCGGCGCCCACAGCGCCGCGACCAGTGTGATGACGAGCGTCGCGATGCGGCCGGTCCAGACCAGCTGGCCTTGCGTCATGCCGGGGCGGTACGGCTGCACGAAATCGAGCGTGACCAGCGTCGCCGCCGAATTCAGCGTCGCCGAACAGGTCGACATCAGAGCCGCGATCAAGCCGGCGAGGATCAGGCCGGACAGTCCGGCCGGCGCGAAATGCGTGACCATCGCCGGGAACACCTGGTCCGGATGTTCGAGGCCCGGCAACAGCGTGATCGCCATCACGCCGGGCAGCGTCATCAGGAACAGCGGCAGCAGTTTCAGCGTCGCCGCGATCACCGATGCGCGGCTCGCGGCGCCGATGTCGCGCGCGCCGAGCACGCGCTGCACGACGTACTGGTTCATCGTCCAGTAGTAGAAACCGACGATCGGCAGACCGGTGAGAAGACCGAGCCACGGCACACCGGGATCGTCGAGCGGCCGGATCAGCGACAGGTGCTCGGGCGATACCGATGCGGCGACCGCCGACCACGAGTGATCGAACTTGCCGAACACGATCCACGCCAGCGCGGCCGAGCCGCCGAGCAGCACGAACGCCTGCATCAGATCGGTGTAGACGACCGCGCGCAAGCCGCCGGCCGCGGTGTACAGGCCGGTGAAGATCGCGATGGCGAACGCCGTCTGGGCCAGGCCGAGCGATGGCACGAACGTGGTGATGATCAGCGCGCCGCCGTAGATCGTGCCGGCGGTGTCGAGCACGATCGACAGGAACAGCGTGACCGCCGACAGATATTTGCGCAGCGCCGGACTGAAGCGACGCTCCATCAGTTCCGGCATCGTGCTGACGCGCGCGCGCATCAGCATCGGCAGCACGAAGAACACCGTGAACATCAGCACGACGCCGGCCATCCATTCGTAGTTCGCCGCCGAGATGCCGTTGCGATACGCGGCGCCGGGCAGACCGATCATCGTGTCGGTCGACACGTTCGCGGCGAACATCGAGAAGCCGACCGCGACCGGTCCGAGCGTGCGGCCGGCGAGGAACAGGTCTTCGGAGGTGGTCTTGCCGCGCGCCGCCCACACGGCGATCGCGAGCGTGGCGAGAAAATAGAGCGCGATCGCGGCGTAGTCGAGCGCCGAAAGCTGGATCATGAGTCCGTTCTTGGTGAGTCCCCTTTTTTAGGGAAACATGCATGCGACGAGGATGCAAACGGCGCGCGGCGATTTCACTTGCCGCCATCGCGGCCGGCGCCTACGCTGGCGCTGCCATTCAGGGGAGATGCAAATGATCGTGACACCGCTGTATGCCGGCCTGCTCGGCCTGTGGTTCTTCGTGCTCAGCGTGCGTGTCGTGCAGGGGCGCGGCAAGTTCGGCATCAATCTCGGCGACGGCGGCAATGCGCTGATGTTGCGGCGCATCCGCGGTCACGCGAATTTCGTCGAATACGTGCCGCTGACGCTGCTGCTGATCGCGATCCTCGAGTTCAGCCATTTCTCGATTTATCTGCTGCACGCGCTCGGCCTCGCGCTGCTGATCGGCCGCCTGCTGCATGGTTACGCGCTGTGCTTCACCGAGCAGTCGATGTTCGGCCGCATGTGGGGCACGGCGCTGAGCTTTCTCGTACTGGTGACCGCGGCGGGACTCTGCACATATCAGGGCGTGCGCGCCGCGACGCTGCTGTACTGAAGTCGACGGACGGATGCGCGGCGAGGCGCCGCGCAACGACGTTCACTGGAGCGCGCTGCGACGCGCCGGGGCTTTTCGTTCAGGTCGCAATGCTTATCATGGTCTGCCATTCACCTGGCACAGGGCCGTTGTCGACATGTTCGTGTTTCAGTATTCGCTGTTCGGAAATTCGCTGCAGGACTGGCTGGTCGCGCTCGGCATCGCCATCGCAGTGGTACTCGTCGTCGGTCTGGTCCGTTCGCTGGTCGTGCGCCGGCTGGCGGCGCTGGCCACGCGCACGTCGACGTCGGTCGACGATCTGCTCGTGTTCGTCGTGCGCAAGACACAGCTGCTGCTGGTCTGGCTGCCGGCGTTGTGGATCGCCGGGCATTCGCTGGCGCTGCCGGATCGCGTCACGCTGATCGTCAAGGGCGCGGCGTCGCTGGCGATGGTCCTGCAGGCCGGCTTGTGGATCGGCGGCGCGATCGATTTCTGGATCGCGCGCTCGCGCGAAAAGGCGATGCAGGAAAACAGCGGTGCGGCGACCAGTCTCGGCGCGCTGAATTTCATCGCCAAGCTCGTGCTGTGGGCGTTCCTGCTGCTGATCGGGCTCGACAACCTCGGCGTCGACGTCACGGCGATGGTCGCGGGGCTCGGCGTCGGCGGCATCGCCGTCGCGCTGGCCGTGCAGAACATCCTCGGCGACCTGTTCGCGTCGCTGTCGATCGTCATCGACAAGCCGTTCGTGATCGGCGATTTCATCATCGTCGACGATTACCTCGGCAGCGTCGAACACGTCGGCCTGAAAACCACGCGCGTGCGCAGCCTCGGCGGCGAGCAGCTGATCTTCGCCAACAGCGATCTGCTGAAAGCGCGTGTGCGCAATTACAAGCGCATGCAGGAGCGCCGCATCGTCTTCAAGTTCGGCATCCTGCATGAAACGCCGTCGGCCAGGCTCGGCGACATCGCCGGCACGGTCGCGGCCATCATCAAGGCGCAGCCGCTGGTCCGTTTCGACCGCGCGCATTTCGCCGCGATCGGCGAATCCGCCTACGAGTTCGAAGTGGTCTACTGGATGCTCGACCCGGATTACAACAAGTACATGGATACACAGCAGGCGATCAATATCGCGATGGTGCAGGCGTTCGAGAAGGAAAACATCCGCTTCGCCCATCCGGCGCGGATGCTGCATCTGGCCGGGCCGCTGAACATGCAGCCGGTTTCGCGCGCATGAGCCTGCACTGCGAGATCATTCCGGTCACGGCATTCCAGCAGAACTGCTCGCTGGTCTGGGACGACACGACGATGCGCGGCGCACTAATCGACGCCGGCGGCGAAGCCGAGCGGCTGCTGGAGCGGGCGCGGCATCACGGCGTGACGATCGACAAGATGCTGGTGACGCACGGTCATCTCGATCACGCCAGCGCGGTCGCGGAAGTGGCCGAACGACTCGGCGTGCCGATCGAAGGTCCGCATGTCGACGACGGCTTCTGGATCGATGCGCTGCCCGAGGCGGCGGCGCGCTATGGTTTTCCGCCGGCGCGCAGCTTCACGCCGGACCGCTGGCTTTCACACGGCGACGTCGTCGAGCTCGGCAGCCTGCGTTTCGACATCCTGCATTGTCCCGGGCACACGCCCGGACACGTGGTCTTTCATCACGCGCCGTCGCAGCTCGCGTTCGTCGGCGACGTGATCTTCGCCGGCAGCATCGGCCGCAGCGATTTTCCGCGCGGCAATCACGAAGACCTCGTCCGCTCGATCCGCGAGCGGCTGTTTCCGCTCGGCGACGACATCCGTTTCGTGCCCGGCCACGGCCCGGTGTCGAGCTTCGGCGAAGAGCGGCGCCACAATCCGTTCGTCGCCGACCATCGTTTCGGCTGACGCACATCGCCGACGATGCCATAAGCTTGCCGGCGATCGTGTCAAAACGGAGAACGACATGCGCAAGGTGCTGACGGTGGTGCTCGGCTTCGGTCTTGCGGCCAATGGCGTCTGGATGCTGTTCTCGCCGGAGAGCTGGTATCCGGTGATTCCCGGCGTCACGCATACCGGGCCGCTGAACGTGCACTTCGTGCGCGACATCGGCTGTGCGTACTTTCTCTGCGGCGCGGCGCTGCTCGGCCTGG
>DASSVA010000189.1:0-3497 GCA_035706385.1 Solimonas sp.
GCGCTCACTGCGTGGCGCACGGATCAATCGTCGTATCGTGCAGTGCCGTGCTTTGCGCGGCAATCGTCTGCGACGCCACCTGCTGCAACTGCACGGCGACGGCGCTCGCAATGCCGAGACTCGTCGCGGCGGTTTCATCGGCACCCAGCGTTTGCGCGTCGACGCCGGTGATCTGCTGGAACAGCACCAGTGCGCTCAGATACGCGCCGTAGATGCTCGGGTGATAGCGGTCCGGCGCGCTGATCGCCGGATCGTTGACGGCCTCGATGCCATACCACAGCGACGGCAGGCCGCTCGTGCCGGTATACGGATTGGCTTCGGCGACGCCCTGCGCCCACGCGCGCCGCCAGGCTTCGCCGACCGGCGCGACCGCGCGGATATCGCCGGCGAGCGCCGCGGCGCGGTAATAGGCATCGTGATAGGCATTGCCGAGCGTCGTCAGTGCGTCGCCGTACGCGGTATCGAAACCCGCCTGCGCCGGATCGCCGGCGAGCGCCCGCGCGCCGTCGGCGCGCGGCCAGGTTTCGTACAGGTAGATCGCCGCCGACGGCGCGGCGTCGTGCACGGCCGCTTCGAGCGTCCGCACCGACGTGCAGAAACCGGCCGGATTGCTGTTGCCGCCATTGGCGAGCGACACCGGCAGCGGCTTCGTGCTCTGTTCCTGCAGCACGACCGCATCCCACTTCGGATCGGCGATCACGTCGAGCGCGGCATTGATATGCGTCTGCAGCGTCGCCGACGAGATCGCTTCGATATGCACGTCGTCGTCGAGTCCGGCCTCGGCCGCGAATTCGGCGAACAGGCCCGGAATGCCGCCGTACGGCCCCGGTTCGCTGTCCTCGGCACGCGCGCCGCGTGCGCCTTCGTTCTCGTCGGTCACGCGCGAGGCGTTGTACTGCCGGACCGGCGCATAACGGCCGTGCGTGAAACTGTTGCCGACGAACAGGATGTGCCGCTGCGCGGTATCGGCCGGTGGTGCATCGGCATCGCCGCCACCGCCACCGGAGCAGGCACTGAGCGCGATACCGCTCGCCAGCACGCCGGCGGACAGCAATCGCAATACGCTCGAATTCGACATGATCGGAGAAACGCGGGAAAGCGGATTGCCGATCGTAGGCCGCGCGCCGGCGCACTCCCATAACACTTTGGAGTTAAGGCCTTCAGGTCACTTTCGCGCGCTTGACCGCCGCCGATACCAGCGATGGCCACCAGCGTTTCAGATAGATCGCGATCTTCTCGCGGCCGATGTAAAGCTCCTCGGCGTCGCGCGCGACGCCGGCCCAGATCTTCTCCGCGCAGCGCATCGCGTCCATGCCCTTGTCCTGCGCCGGATCCATGCGGCCGTGGCGGCCGCCGTCGGCAGTGATCGCATTGCGCGACACTTCGGTGCGGATGAAGCCCGGGCACACCAGCGTGAACTTCACATCGTCGCGCCACAGTTCGGCGCGCGCCGAATCGAAGAAACCGTGCAACGCGTGCTTGGCGGCCGCATAGCCGGTGCGCAGCGGCGTGCCCATCTTGCCGACGACGCTGCTGACGACGACGACGTGGCCGCCGCCTCCGCGCATGGCCGGCACGACCGCCTTCGCGAGCGCGACCGGCGCGAAGAAATCGAGTTCCATGATGCGCCGGTAGACGTCCATCGACGTGTCGACCATCAGGCTGCGCTGCGAAATGCCGGCGTTGTTGACGAGCACGTCGACCGGCCCGAACGGCCGCGCGGCTTCGGCCACCGCCGCCCCGGCATCGAACGCCGTCAGATCGAGCGGCAGCACCGCGACGCGGTCCGGATGCGCGCACGCCGCACGCACGCGTTCGAGCTCATCGGTCCGCCGCGCCGACAGCACCAGCTTCGCGCCGCGCCGGCTCGCCGACAGCGCCATCGCCTCGCCGATGCCGCTCGACGCGCCGGTGATCCAGATCGTCCTGCCCGCGATGTCCGTCATGTGGCGCTCCGGCGTTCCTTAGCGATGGCGATGCGCGAGTTTGCCACGGTGCCGGCGGAATCAGCACAAAAGAAAACGCCCGCTCCGGCAATGGAGCGGGCGCCTGCAACCGGCTGCGAAACCGCTGAGTCTCAGGTCAGCGAGGCCTGATAAATGCCTTCGATGGCGGTGTCCAGCGCCTTGTTGAACTCGGCATCCGGCATCTGCGCCGTCAGACCTTCAGTCAGCGCGCGGCTGAAGCTGGCGATCACGCCCTTGTTCCTGGCGAGGATGGTGTTCGAATCGGCGCGCGAATAGCCGCCGGACAGCGCGACCACGCGCGTCACCTTCGGATGCCGGACCAGCGCATCGAACTTGCCGGCCACTTCCGGCAGCGTCAGCTTGAGCATGACCGAGGTGCCCGCCGGCAGCGCGTCGAGACGCTTGAGCAGGCCCGCCACCAGCAGTTCTTCGATCTTCGCCTTGTCCGGCGACTTGATCGACACTTCCGGCTCGATGATCGGCATCAGGCCGGCATTGAAAATCTGCTGGCCGACTTCGAACTGCTGGTCGAGCACGGCATCGACGCCCTTCGGATTGGCTTCGTCGATCACCGAGCGCATCTTGGTGCCGAAAATGCCCTTCGCGCGGGCGCGCTTCAGCAACTCATCGAGGCCCGGGTTCGGCTTCATCAACTGCACGCCGTCGGCGGCGGCGGCAAGGCCCTTGTCGATCTTCAGGAACGGCACCACGCCCTTCTTCTGCCACAGGTAGTCGGCGGCCGGCATGCCGTCGAATTCGCGGTCCATCGTCATCTCGAACAGGATCGCGCCGAGCACGCGCTGACCGGTGAACGCCGGGCTGGTGACGATGCGCGTACGCATGGCGTGAACGAGATCGAACATCTGGGCTTCGCCGTTGTAGGCGGACTCTTCGACGCCATAGAGCTTGAGCGCTTTCGGCGTGCTGCCGCCGCTCTGATCAAGCGCGGCGATGAAGCCCTGTCCCTTGGCGACCTTGGCCAGTTGTTCCTGATTCATTCATGCACTCCTGATGCGATGCGTATTGGGGTCGAGCGGCAATTTGGCGCGGGATGGTATCAGGATGCAGGTCGCGATACACGATCGTGCGCAGCGCTTTCCGCTAAAATGCCGCCGCACGGAGAGATGGCAGAGTGGTCGATTGCGGCGGTCTTGAAAACCGCTGAACCGCAAGGTTCCGGGGGTTCGAATCCCTCTCTCTCCGCCATCCACAAGACCCGCGTCCGTCTTTTCCGCGCCGGCTGTTATGCCGGATCGCGATGAATCCCCGCTGACACGAACGCATCCGGGCGAGCGCATCCTTCGCACGATGTCGCCGTATCCGGTGAACTCGCGGCAGGTGTCCGTGCTCCAACGATATCCATCATCCGAACACGGAGGTTCGACATGGCAAAGGACCCGGCCGCAGGCCAGCACCATCGCGCAGACCGGAAATTGGCGGATCGCGTCAAGAAACCGGTCGTTTCCGGACCGGACAACGCGTCGCCGGCGGAACGTGGCGCACCGGAGTACTACGCGAAAGATCGCAAGC
>DASSVA010000190.1:0-8333 GCA_035706385.1 Solimonas sp.
CTGCAGATCGCGCCGACCTCGCGCGGCGAAGTGCCGGAATACATCCATCTGCGTCAGGAGCTCGAAACGATGGCCGGTCATATCAACGGCCGCTTCGCGCAGCTCGACTGGACGCCGCTGCGCTACATCAATCGTACGATCACGCGCCGCCAGCTCGCCGGCCTGTACCGGATGAGCCGCATCGGCCTGGTGACGCCGCTGCGCGACGGCATGAATCTGGTCGCCAAGGAATATGTCGCCGCGCAGGATCCGCACGATCCGGGCGTGCTGGTGCTGTCACGTTTCGCCGGCGCCGGCAAACAGATGCCGGCCGCATTGATCGTCAACCCGTACGACACGACCGGCGTCGCCGACACCTTGCAGCGCGCGCGACACATGGACCTCGGCGAGCGCCGCGAGCGATATCAGGAGCTGATGAAAGGGCTGCGCGGGAACGACGTCGGTCGCTGGGCCAATACCTTCCTCGACACGCTCGAGCGCGTCGAGCTCGACGCGCTGGCGGCGTGAAAGCCTTTTGCTGGAGCGCGCATGACGCGCTCCAGCAAATACAGCCGCGATCGCCCCGCGCTTCAATCCTCGCCGGCGAGCTGCCTGACGATCGCCGGGTTCTCCAGCGTCGAGACGTCCTGCGTGATTTCCTCGCCTTTGGCGATCGCGCGCAACAGGCGGCGCATGATCTTGCCGGAACGCGTCTTCGGCAGGTTGTCGGCGAAGCGGATCTCGTCGGGTTTGGCGAGTGCGCCGATCTCGCGGCCGACGTGATCGCGCAGTTCCTTTTCCAGCTTTTCCGCGTCCGCGCCGCGCGGCCGGTCGCCGCGGCAGATCACGAACGCGAACACGCTCTCGCCTTTGACCTCGTGCGGGCGGCCGACGACCGCGGCTTCCGCGACCTGCGGATGGCTGACGAGCGCGCTTTCGATTTCCATCGTGCCGAGGCGATGGCCGGACACGTTCAGCACGTCGTCGATGCGGCCCATGATCCAGTAATAGCCGTCGCCGTCGCGATGCGTCGAGTCGCCGGCGACGTAATAACGATTCTGGAACTGGCTCCAGTAAGTCTTGATGTAACGCTCGTTGTCACCCCAGACCGTGCGCAGCATCGCCGGCCACGGTTTTGTGACGACCAGATAGCCGCCGGCCTTGGTGTCCGTGAGAATCTCGCCGGCTTCGTCGACGACTTCGACGGCGATGCCGGGCAGCGGCTTCGTGCACGAACCGGGTTTGGTCGGCACCGCGCCGGGAATCGGCGCGATCATGATGCTGCCGGTCTCGGTCTGCCACCAGGTGTCGACGATCGGCAGTTTCCCGTTGCCGATCACCGTGTGGTACCACATCCACGCTTCCGGATTGATCGGCTCGCCGACGCTGCCGAGCAGGCGCAGCTTCGACAGATCGTATTGGCGCGGCCAGTCGTTGCCGAGCTTCATCAGCGCGCGGATCGCGGTCGGTGCCGTGTAGAAGATCGTCACGCCGTGATCCTGCGCGATCTTCCAGAAGCGCCCGGCGTCCGGCACGGTCGGCGCGCCTTCGTACATCAGCACCGTCGCGCCGCAGGCGAGCGGGCCGTAGCAGACATAGCTGTGACCGGTCACCCAACCGACGTCGGCGGTGCACCAGAACACGTCGTCGTCGCGCAGATCGAACACCCACTGGCAGCTCGTCATCGCGCCGAGCAGATAGCCGGCGGTCGAATGCTGGATGCCTTTCGGTTTGCCGGTCGAGCCGGACGTGTAGAGCAGGAACAGCGGATGCTCGGCCTCGACCCATTCCGGATCGCAACGATCGGCCTGCTTCGGCACGAGCTCGTGCCACCAGACGTCGCGCGCGGCATCGAAGCCGACCGCGTGGCCGCTGCGCTTGAGGACGAGCACCTTTTCGAGCGTCGCGCAGCCCTGCGCGAGCGCTTCGTCGGCCGCCTTCTTCAGTTCGACGATCTGGCCGCCGCGATGACCGCCGTCGGCGGTGATCAGCAATTTGGCGCCGGCGCCTTCGATGCGGTCGCGCAGCGACGCCGACGAGAAGCCGCCGAACACGATGCTGTGGATCGCGCCGATCCGCGCGCAGGCCTGCATCGCCATCACCGCTTCCGGCACCATCGGCATGTAGATGACGACGCGATCGCCCTTGCCGACGCCGAGCGCCTTCAGCGCGTTGGCGACGCGGCAGACTTCGGCGTGCAGTTCGCGGTACGTGTAGTTCTTCGTGTCGCCCTTCTCGCCTTCGAAGCGGATCGCGATCTTGTCGCCGCGTGCGCCGAGGTGGCGGTCGAGGCAGTTCGCTGACGCGTTGAGCTTGCCGTCGGCGAACCAGCGAAAGTTCGGCGCGTTCGATTCGTCGAGCGCCTGCGTGAACGGCGTCTGCCAGCCGAGCTCTTTTTTCGCGAGCCCGGCCCAGAAGCCGACGTGATCGCGCGCCGCCGCCGCGTGCAGCGCCGCGAGGCGGTCCGCGTCGAGGCGGGCGGCGGCCGCGAATTCCGCCGACGGCGGAAACACGCGGTCTTCGGTCAATACCGATTCGATGTTCTGCGAGTCATTCATGACGGTCTCCGGCGACGCGCGATGCGGCATCGCGCGCGATTGTTGTTCGGTCGGTGCACCGCCGATTATTCCGCAACGGCGGACGAAACGCAGCGCGCGGGCGTCATGCGCGGACTTCGCCATCGGCGGCGGCGCGCGGGATAATGCGGCGTGCACTATCAACACCGCTTCCATGCCGGCAACTTCGCCGACGTTCACAAACACGTCGTGCTGTGCGCGCTGTTGCGCGCGCTGTGCCGCAAGGACGCGCCGTGGGCGTATCTGGAAACCCATGCCGGCGGCGGCGCCTACGATCTGCGCGACGACGCGGCCGTCCGCACCGCCGAATTCCACGACGGCATCGGCCGGCTGTACGGTGCGGCCGGCGCGCCGCCGGCGGTCGCCGCGTATCTGGACATCGTGCGGACCGTGAACGCGCACGCCGACCTGCGCCGCTATCCCGGCTCGCCGCTGTTCGCCGCGCATCATGCGCGCGCCGCCGACCGCATCCTGCTGTGCGAGCGCGAGCCGGCGATCGCCGCGAACCTGAAAGCCGAACTCGGCGCCGATCCGCATGTCGCGGTCCATCAGCGCGACGGCTACGAAGCGCATTCGCTGCTGCCGCCGCGCGAAAAGCGCGGCCTCGTGCTGGTCGATCCGCCGTACGAGCGGCCCGACGAGTTCGATGCGGTCGCCGAATTCGTCGCGCGTGCGCTGGCGCGTTTCGGCAACGGCGTGATCGCGATCTGGTATCCGTACAAGAAGCGTTTCGACACCGAGCGCTTCCTGCGCCGCCTGCGTCGCGATTGTCCGCGCGAGGCGGTCAACTACGTGCTGGAAACCGGCGCGGCCAGCATCGGTCAGATGCACGCCTGCGGCGTGCTCGTCATCAACCCGCCGTTCTCGTTCGTCGGCGAGATCGCCGCGGCGCTGCCGTGGCTCGCCGACATGCTCGCGCAGGGAAGCAAGGCACAGGCGCGCGCCGAGCACTGGGCCATCGGCAAATCCTGACGGGATCGATCACGATGAAAAACGACAGCGGAATCGAAGAACTGCATCGCGGCCGCTTCCTGCGACTGGTCCGCGACCGGCACTGGGAATACGTCGCGCGCGTCAACAGCAGCGGCGCCGGTTTCATCGCCGCGCTGACCGATGCCGGCGAGGTCGTGCTCGTCGAGCAGTACCGCGTGCCGCTGCGTGCGCGGACGATCGAACTGCCGGCCGGCATGATCGGCGACGAGGATGCGTTCCGCGACGAGAGCATCGAGGCGTCGACCTTGCGCGAGCTGGAGGAGGAAACCGGCTTTCGCGGCACGGATGCGCAGATTCTGATGTCGGGTCCGGTCGCCGCCGGGCTGACCAGCGAGATGCTGCATCTCGTGCGCATCCGCGGCCTGCAGCGCGTCGGCGCCGGCGGCGGCGTCGACGGCGAGGACATCACCGTGCATCTGGTGCCGCTCGCCGAAGTCGACGGCTGGCTGCGCGCGAAGTCGGCCGACGGTCTGCTGATCGAGCCGCGCATCTACGCGGCGCTGTATTTCCTGTCACGCGACCGTGGCGGGTGACGCCGGCGCGGTGTCGGGCGGATCGAGCAGTCTGGCGAAATCCGCGGCGCCGACGCCGGGGCTGTAGCGGAAGCCCTGGACTTCGTCGCAACCGCGTTCGAGCAGATAGCGTTCCTGTTCTTCGGTCTCGACGCCTTCGGCGATCACCTGGATGTCGAGGCTGCGCGCCATCGCGATGATCGCGTCGACGACCGCGGCGTCGGCCGCATCGTTGGCGATGTCGCGCACGAACGATCGATCGATCTTGATCTTGTCGATCGGGAATCGCGTCAGATACGCGAGACTCGAATAACCGGTGCCGAAATCGTCGACGACGATGGCGATGCCGAGCCGGCGCAATGCGCGCAGCACGTCGGCGCTTTCGTCGGGGCTCTGCATCAGCATGCCTTCGGTGATTTCCAGTTCCATGCACCGCGCCGGCAAACCGGTTTCGTCGAGCACTTTCTGCAGCATCTGCGGCAGATCCTTCTGCTGGAACTGGCGCGGCGACACGTTGACCGCGAGGCGCAGGCTGCGTCCGAGCTTGCGCTGCAGATCGACGCATTGCCGGCAGGCGCTGCGCAGCACCCATTCGCCGAGCGTCAGGATCAGCCCGGTTTCCTCGGCGATCGGGATGAAACGCTCGGGCGAGACCTCGCCGTGCCGCGGGCTCGACCAGCGCACCAGCGCTTCCATGCCGACGATGCGACGGTCGCGCAGCGAGATTTCCGGCTGATAGACGAGCGTCAGTTCGTCGCCTTCGATCGCGCGCCGCAGCGCCGTGCCGAGCGCCAGCTTCTCCTCGGTCTGATGCAGCATGGCGGCCGTGAACCAGTGGAAATTGCTGCGGCCGCTCGCCTTGGCGTGATACATCGCGGTGTCCGCATTCTTCAGCAGCGTGTCCGGATCGCTGCCGTCGGCGGGAAACAGGCAGCCGCCGATGCTGGTCGTCACGATCAATTCGTGACCGTCGATCGCCATCGGCGCCGACACCGAGCACATCAACTCGTCGATCAGCGGCTGCACCGTCGCGGCCGAGTGAACGCCGGTCAGCACGATGACGAATTCGTCGCCGCCGAGCCGCGCGACCGTATCGACTTCACGGACGCGGTTCTGCAGGCGTTGCGAAACCTGCAGCAGCAGCTTGTCGCCGATCTGATGTCCGAGCGAATCGTTGATGCGCTTGAAGTGATCGAGATCGAGCATCAGCACGGCGACGCCTTCGCCGTGGCGGCGCGCCTGGCGGATCGCGCTTTCGAGCCGATCGAGCAGCAGCGTCCGGTTCGGCAGATTGGTCAGCGCGTCGTGATGCGCCATGTGGCGGATGAACGCCTCGGCGCGGCGGCGCTCGGTGATGTCGTAGGCGACCTTGAGGAAGCCGTTGACGCGTCCGGCTTCGTCGCGCATCGCGGTGATCGCGATGTTGACGGGGATGCGCGTGCCGTCGCGATGCACGTAGGTCCACTCGCGCTCGTCGGCGATGGAGCGGCTGCCGGACGCGACGATCACCTGGAAATTGGCGGGAATGTGCAGGCCGGTCTGCTGCGACAGCTCCTCGGCGCGGCGCTCGACTTCCGCCGGTTCGTGCATGACCATCGCCGACTGGCCGACCAGCGCCTGCGGCGGATAGCCCAGCAGCTGTTCGGCGGCCGGGTTGATCGCGACGATCAGGCCCTCGGTATCGGTGGCGATCACGCTGAACGGCAGGCTGTCGAGGATCGCCTGGCGCAGCACGCCGGCCTGCAGCGAACGCTGCAGGCGCTCGGCGCTCAGGCGTTCGGTGATGTCGATGATCGATGCCAGCACGAACATGCCTTCCGGCATCTTCAGCGGATTCAGGCCGATCTCGATCGGCACTTCGCTGCCGTCCTTGCGCACGCCGTAAAGGTCGCGGCCGGCGCCCATCGCGCGCGTGTCGGGGTGCGCGAAGAAGCCGTGACGATAGCCGTGATGGGCGTGGCGAAAGCGTTGCGGGACCAGCATTTCGACCGACTTGCCGAGCATTTCGCTGCGCTGGTAGCCGAACAACCGCTCGGTCTGCGAATTGACGAGGGTGATCGTGCCGTGCCGGTCGACCATGATCATCGCGTTCGGCGTGGCTTCGATGACGAGGCGCAGCCGCTGTTCTTCGCCGGATGGCCCTGGCGCATCAGCGTGCACGTCGTTTGGCATGTCGGCGGTCCGGAACGGAGATTCGCAGTCTAGTCGGCAATCGCCGCGACCGTGGTCCGCGGGCGTCCAACGTCGCGTTCGGGCCGACCGGCGACGCTTGACGAAGCGGTTCCCGCCGGCCGGCGGGCGCGCTAAGCTAGCCGCCTGTAGCCGGGGGTGCCGTCGCGATCGCGGCGGCTGAGAACAGACCCTTGGAACCTGGCCGGTCCCCATTCATGCCGGCGAAGGGAAGGCTCACGGACGGTGGTTGATCGTCCGCGCTCGTTCCCGCTCGCCGCGCTTCGCAGGTGATGCCGATGAACGCAGTCCCGCAGGATATTTTCGACAAGGCCGACGAGCTGTCGGAAGAAGTCCGCAAGCCGTTTCCGGCGAGCCGCAAGATCTACGTCGACGGCGGCAACGGCATCCGCGTGCCGATGCGCGAAATTTCGCTGACGGCGACCAGGACCGCTGACGGCATCGAACCGAATCCGCCGGTCACCGTCTACGACACGTCCGGCCCGTATTCCGATCCGGACGTGAAGATCGACCTGCGCGCCGGCCTCGCGCCGCTGCGCGAGCCGTGGATCGATGCGCGCGGCGACACCGAGCAACTGCGCGGGCCGAGCTCGATCTACGGCCGCATCCGCGCCGCCGACGACAAGACCGCGCCGCTGCGCTTCGAGCACATCCGCGCGCCGCGCAAGGCCAGGGCCGGTGCCAACGTTTCGCAGATGCACTACGCGCGGCAGGGCGTCATCACGCCGGAGATGGCGTTTATCGCGATCCGCGAGAACGCGCGCCTGCAGGAACTGCGCGAGACCTACGAGAAGGCCGGCTATCTGCGCCGTCCGCACGCCGGCCAGTCGTTCGGCGCGTTTTTGCAGAAGGAGATCACGCCGGAATTCGTGCGCAGCGAAGTCGCGCGCGGCCGCGCGATCATCCCGGCCAACATCAACCACCCGGAACTCGAGCCGATGATCATCGGCCGCAACTTCCGCGTGAAGATCAACGCCAACATCGGCAACTCGGCCGTCACCTCATCGATCGCCGAGGAAGTCGAGAAGATGGTGTGGTCGACGCGCTGGGGCGGCGACACGGTGATGGATTTGTCGACCGGCAAGAACATCCACGAGACGCGCGAATGGATCCTGCGCAACTCGCCGGTGCCGATCGGCACGGTGCCGATCTATCAGGCGCTGGAAAAAGTCGACGGCAAGGCCGAGGAGCTGACCTGGGAGCTGTACCGCGACACGCTGATCGAACAGGCCGAGCAGGGCGTCGATTACTTCACGATCCACGCCGGCGTGCTCTTGCGCTACATCCCGTGGACGGCGAACCGCGTCACCGGCATCGTCTCGCGCGGCGGTTCGATCCTCGCCAAGTGGTGTCTCGCGCATCACAAGGAAAATTTCCTCTACACGCACTTCGAGGAAATCTGCGAAATCATGAAGGCGTATGACGTGTCGTTCTCGCTCGGCGATGGCTTGCGTCCGGGCTCGATCGCCGACGCCAACGACGACGCGCAGTTCGGCGAGCTGCATACGCTCGGCGAGCTGACGAAGATCGCCTGGGAACACGACGTGCAGACCATGATCGAAGGCCCCGGCCACGTGCCGATGCAGCTGATCAAGGACAACATGGACGAACAGCTCAAGCACTGCTTCGAGGCGCCGTTCTACACGCTCGGTCCGCTGACCACCGACATCGCACCGGGTTACGACCACATCACCTCCGGCATCGGTGCCGCGAACATCGGCTGGTACGGCTGCGCGATGCTCTGTTACGTGACGCCGAAGGAACATCTCGGCCTGCCGGATAAAGATGATGTTCGCGAAGGCATCATCACCTACAAGATCGCCGCGCACGCCGCCGATCTCGCCAAGGGTTTCCCCGGCGCGCAGGTGCGTGACAACGCGCTGTCGAAAGCGCGTTTCGAGTTCCGCTGGGAAGACCAGTTCAACCTCGGTCTCGATCCGGAAAAGGCGCTCGAATTCCACGACGAGACGCTGCCGCAGGAAGGCGCCAAGCTCGCGCATTTCTGTTCGATGTGCGGCCCGCATTTCTGCTCGATGAAAATCACGCAGGACGTGCGCGATTACGCCGCGAAACTCGGTGCCGA
>DASSVA010000191.1:0-2057 GCA_035706385.1 Solimonas sp.
ACGGCGGCGACATCATCTTCCGCATCACGCGGCCGGCCGACGGCACACTGATCGCGATGGCGAAATCAGGCTTCGTGTTCTTCGATTACGGCACGGCGAAAGTCGCGCCGATGCCGGCGGATTTCCGCGCACGCTTCCCGAACGCGCGCGCGGTGAGCTGACGTCCACGCGCGCCGCTCAGCCGTTCGCGGCCTGCGGCGCCGGTGCGGCGCGCCGCCCGACCACGCCGACCAGTGCCGCGGCGAGCGCCGTCAACAGCGCCGCGAGCAGCATCGGCGCGCCCGGCAGATGCCGCGCATGGCCGGCGATGAAGATCGCGAACACCTGCGCGAACACGCCCGGCGCGACCATGCCGGCGATGCCCATCAGACTGGCGTTGGCGCCCTGCAGCTGGCCCTGCTCGCCGGCGCCGACGCGCGCCGTCATCAGCGCCTGCAAACCCGGATTGACGAGTCCGGCGAGCGCGAACACCGGAATCGCGGCGAGGAACCATGCGCCGCTCGGCGCAAGGCCGAAACCGGCGAAACCGAGCGTCGCGAACACCAGCCCGGCGAGCAGCGTGCGTCGCTCGCCGAGCCGCGTGACGACCGGCCGCACGACGGCCGCCTGCACGACGATGCTGCACGCGCCGGTCGCCGCCATCATCAGGCCGAGCGCACGCGCGTCCCAGCCGTAACGGTAGCTCGCGTAGAGGATGCAGACGCTCGGCAACACGTAATGCGCGAACTGGAACAGGAAGTAGATGACCGCGAGACCGGACAGCTCCGGATGCGAGCGCAACAGCTTCAGCGAACCGACCGGATTCGCGCGCGCCCACAGCATGCGCGCGCTGCGTCGCGCCTTCGGCAACGATTCCGGCAGCACGAACAAACCGTAACAGGCGTTCAGCAGCGACAGCGCGCCGGCGATCGCGAACGGCAGCCGCGGGTTGTCGTGACCGAGCACGCCGCCGAGCGCCGGCCCGAAAATGAAACCGATGCCGAACGCCGCGCCGAGCAGACCGTACGCGCCGGCGCGCTTGTCGATCGGCGTGACGTCGGCGATGTACGCGCTCGCCATCGAGAAGTTCGACGCGGTGATGCCGCTGACGATGCGGCCGACGAACAGCCAGCCGAGCGTCGGCGCCAGCGCCATGAACAGGAAATCGACGCCGAGACCGAAGCACGACAGCAGGATCAGCGGCCGCCGGCCGTAACGGTCGGACAACGCGCCGAGCAGCGGCGAGAACACGAACTGCATCAAAGCCCAGGCCATGCCGAACAGGCCGTAGACCTGCGCGGCGCGCGCGGTGTCGCCGTTCAGGAATTGCTCGACCAGCTTCGGCAGCACCGGAATGATGATGCCGAACGCCAGCATGTCGAGCACGACCGTGACGAAGATGAAGATCAGTGCGCCGCGGCGCACGACAACAGGTGTTTCGGCCGTCATGTTTCCCCCGGATTCATGCGCAGTGTGCCGCGTCGCGGCCCGGCTGTCGCCAACGCCATTGGCAGCCGTGACGCGCATGCGCTAGCGTCGCCGCCTGCCTCGGGGAACCCTGCCGCGATGATGATGCTCTGGCGCAGCCTGTGGATCTGGCTGTCATTCCGTCTGCGTGGACCGCTCGGTGCGCTCGATACGGGCCGCCTGCGGCTGCGCGTCTGGCCGGGCGACATCGACATGAACCTGCACATGAACAACGGCCGCTATTTCTCGATCGCCGATCTCGGCCGTCTCGATCTCGGTCTGCGCAATCGCGTCTGGCTGCGCGCGCTCAAGCGCGGCTGGCGGCCGATGGCCGGCGATTCGAACGCGCGCTTTTCCATGTCGCTGCAGCCGTTTCGCACTTACGAACTGCAGACGCGCACGCTCGGCTGGGACCGGAAGTGGATTTTCTGCGAGCACCGCTTCGTGCGCGGCGAGCGCGTCTGCGCGCTGGTCGTCGTCCGTTATCTGTTCGTCAGCCGGCGCGGCGCGGTGCCGCCGTCGAAAGTGATGGCGCTGTCCGGCAGCGAGGTGCAGACGCCGACGCTGCCGGACTGGGTGCTGCGCTGGAGCGACACGCAGGATCGCATCAG
>DASSVA010000192.1:0-2705 GCA_035706385.1 Solimonas sp.
GCGCCGTCGCGATCGGCGACCGCGTCGACGATTTCGCCGACGGCCTGACTGTCGCCGTCCTGATGCACGGCGCTGCCCGGTGGCGGCGCGGCGCCGTCGATGCGGGCGACGAACATGCGCCGCTTCAGCTGGCCGAGATAATGCAGGCGCGCGACGATTTCCTGGCCGGTGTAGCAGCCCTTGTCGAAGCTGATGCCGCCGAGCAGGTCGAGATTCGCCATCTGCGCGACGAAGTGATCGCGCGTCTGGGGCCAGATCACCGGGATGCCGCTTTCGATGTCGGCGCGTCGCCACGACAGGTGTTCGGCTTCGTGTGGCGATGCGGGAAGCGTCGCGCGCAGCGCGGCGATCGCATCGCGCGCACCGATCACCGTGAAACGCGCCGGCGCGCCGAGCCGGCGCACGACGGTCAGCGCCGCATCCGCGCCGAGACACTGCAGCGGCGCGTCGGGAACCGGCAGGCCGTGATCGGCCAGCGTCGCGGCCGCGTCGTCGCCGATGATCGCCAGCGCGTCGAGATCGTCGGCCCTGGCGATCGTCACTTTCGAGCGCAGCACGAACATCTTCAGCCGCGCCAGCGTCGCGTCGGCGATCGAACGCGGCAGTTCGATGAGGATGTCGGCGCCGACGCGGACCAGGAACAGCACCGCGAGCATGCGGCCTTTCGGGCTGTTGTAGCTCGACAGCTGCGCGGTCTGCGTTGTCAGCTTGCGCAGATCGTTGCTGAGCTGGCCCTGCAGGAAGTCGTCGGCATCATCGCCGCGGACACGCAGCCAGACCAGCTCGGAAGTGTCGGTAAAGCGCATGTTCATTGCGGGGCGAGGTGGAAATTTGTCACACTATTATGGATGCATCGCCCGCACTGCCAGCTGCAAGCCGCACTTTCCACACCTCGCCCGTGACATCGTCCAAGCCCGAAGCTGTACCGGCTGAGCCCGCGGCATCCGCGGACACGATCGCGCTGGCCGACCTGCTGCGACAGAATGCCGTCCCCGACCCGCAGGCGGCCACGCCGCCGCGCGAGATCGGCGGCCGCCGCGACGGCCCCGAGCCGACCCGCTACGGCGACTGGGAAAAGAACGGCCGCTGCATCGATTTCTAGCTTTCTCCGCACCAGAAAATCACGTCCCGATGGGAGCCGGAATGAGTACCAAAACACCCGCGCAAAGTCGCCCCTTGTCGCCGTTCATGCTGGGGCAGTACTACCGCTTCCAGTGGTCCTCGCTGCTCAGCTTCGGTCATCGCGTTACCGGTATCGGCCTGTCGCTCGGCAGCCTGCTGCTCGCCGCCTGGCTGATCGCGCTCGCCGGCGGGCCGCAGTGGTACGGCACGGTCGCGCCGTATCTGCATGCCTGGTACGGACAGGTGCTGCTGGCGTGCTGGACCTGGGCGCTGATGTATCACCTGTGCAACGGCATCCGTCATCTGTTCTGGGACATCGGCCGCGGCTTCGAGCTGAAGACCGCCGAGCGCAGCGCCTGGCTCGTCGTGATCGTTTCCCTGATCCTCACCGCCGCGGTCTGGGCGGTCGCCTACGTCGCCTGAAGGAGCGCAGCATGGCCAAGACTTCCGAAGATCTGCGCTCGCCGCTGTCGCGTGCCCGCGGCCTGGGCTCGGCAAAGGACGGCGTCCATCATTTCTGGGTGCAGCGCGTCTCGGCGCTCGCGCTGATTCCGCTGGCGCTGTGGTTCGCGTTCTCGGTCGCGATGCTCGCCGCCGGTCCGGCCGATTACTACGCCGTCCATTACTGGGTGTCGGCGCCGTCGGTCGCCGTGGTGCTGGTGCTGTTCCTCGCCACGTCCGTGTACCACTCGGTGCTCGGCGTGCAGGAAGTGATCGTCGATTACGCGGTCGGCTCGCTGCGGCTGACGCTGCTGCTGATCTCCAAGCTGCTCCATGCCGTGATCGCCGCCGCGGCGATCTTCGCCGTTCTCAAGATCGCACTGGCCTGAGCCAGACGCCGAACCCAGGATCAGAATCAAAATGTCCTCATACGAAATCGTCCATCACGAATACGACGCGATCGTCGTCGGCGCCGGTGGCGCCGGCCTGCGCGCGACGCTCGGCCTTGCCGAAGCGGGCCTCAAGACCGCCAACATCACCAAGCTGTTCCCGACGCGTTCGCACACCGTCGCGGCGCAGGGTGGCATCTCGGCGGCGCTCGCCAACATGGGCCGCGACGACTGGCGCTGGCACTTCTACGACACCGTCAAGGGCTCCGACTGGCTCGGCGACCAGGACGCGATCCAGTACATGACGCGCGAAGCGATTCCCGCGATCATCGAGCTCGAGCACTACGGCGTGCCGTTCTCGCGCACGGCGGAAGGCAAGATCTACCAGCGTCCGTTCGGCGGCATGACGACCGAATTCGGCAAAGGCCCGCCGGCGCAGCGTACCTGCGCCGCCGCCGACCGTACCGGCCACGCGATGCTGCACACGCTTTACCAGCAGTCGCTGAAGGCGCAGGCGCAGTTCTACATCGAATACTTCGCGCTCGATCTGCTGACCGACGACGACGGCTCGATCAAGGGCGTGCTCGCCTGGGACATGGCGACCGGCCAGCTGCATCGCTTCCGCGCGCATCTGGTGATCCTCGCGACCGGCGGCTACGGCCGCGCGTATTTCTCGGCGACCTCTGCGCATACCTGCACCGGCGACGGCGGCGGCATGGTGCTGCGCGCCGGCCTGCCGCTGCAGGATCTCGA
>DASSVA010000193.1:0-11486 GCA_035706385.1 Solimonas sp.
GAACGTATCGAACTTGAGGTCCGCCGGATTGATCGTGATCTGCGATTCCTCGACTTCCGGCAATACCGCGACGGTCGCCGCCGAGGTATGGATGCGGCCCTGCGCCTCGGTCTCCGGCACGCGCTGCACGCGGTGCGCGCCGGATTCGTACTTGAGCTGCGAATACGCGCCGAAGCCGATCACGCGCGAGATGATTTCCTTGTAGCCGCCGTGCTCGCCCTCGTTCGCGGACAGCACTTCGACCTGCCAGCCGCGCAGCTCGGCATATTTCGCGTACATGCGGTGCAGATCGCCGGCGAAGATCGCCGCCTCGTCGCCGCCGGTGCCGGCGCGGATTTCGAGGAACACGTTGTTGTTGTCGAGCGGATCCTTCGGCACCAGATAGCCTTGCAGCTCGGCTTCCAGCGCGTCGATCCGCGCGCGGACCTCCGGCCACTCGGCTTCGGCCATCGCCCGCAATTCGGGATCGCTGTCGCGCTGCATCGTTTCCAGATCGCCGAGCGCGCGCGTCGCGTCGCGATGCGCGGTGTAGCTTTCGGCGAGCGGTCCGAGCTGTGCGTATTCCTGCGACAGCCGGCGGAAGCGATCGTTATCGGCGATCACGCTCGCGTCGCCGAGTTCGCGCGCGACTTCTTCGCGGCGTTCGGCCATCGCTTCGAGCTTGGCGAGAAGACTGGGTTTCATCGATTCAGGACATGGAAAGTGCGCAGCCGGAACGAAAGCGCGGCTGCGGAGCGCCGGACCGCCGCGGCGCCGCTAAGGCTCGTCGTCGGGCAGGTCGAACAGCTTGCGCGCGGTATTGAGCAGCATCGCCTGCTCGACCGCGTCGGCCTTGCGCAAGACCTGCGACGGCGCGTGCAGGATCTTGTTGCTGAGCGTGTCGGCGACGAAACCGAGCACGTCGTCGATCGGCTCGCCGGCGGCGAGCTTGCGGCGCGCCTTGTCGAGCACGTCGTCACGGCTGTCGCGCGCCTGCGCGCGCAGCATGCGGATCGTGTTGCCGGCATCGCGGCTTTCCAGCCAGCGCGTGAACTGCTGCGCCTGCGTCGTGATCAGCAGCTCGGCCTGGCGCGCCGCTTCCTCGCGCAGCTTGAGGTTCTCGGCGATCACCGCGCGCAGGTCGTCGATCGTGTACAGGTAGATGTCTTCGAGCGCGGCGACTTTCGGATCGATGTCGCGCGGCACGGCGAGATCGATCAGCAGCACCGGCTTGCGGCGCCGCGATTTCACCGCGCGTTCCATCTGCTCGCCGCGCAGCACGAAATCGCGCGCGGCGGTCGACGCGATCACCAGATCGGCGTCCGGCAGATAGGTGTGCAGATCGTCGAGACTGATCGCATACCCGTGCACTTCGCGGGCGAGGCGTTCGGCGCGCTCCAGCGAGCGGTTGGCGACGACGATGCGGCCGACGCCGTGGCGCTGCAGATGCTGGGCGACGAGGCGGATCATCTCGCCGGCGCCGATCAGCACCGCGGTCTGTCCCTTGAGATCGGCGAAGATCCGTCTGGCCATCTGCAGCGCGGCGTACGCGACCGATACCGGATGCGCGCCGACCTGGGTCTGCGAACGCACCAGCTTGGCGACCGAGAACGAATGCTGGAACAGCCGCGACAGCACCGGGCCGATCGCCTTGACCTCGCTGGCGAGCGCGTACGAGTCCTTCATCTGGCCGAGGATCTGCGGCTCGCCGACGACCATCGAATCGAGCCCGGCGGCGACACGCAGGCTGTGCGTGATGCTGCCGAGGTCGCGATGCGTGTACGCGAATTTCTCGATGTAGCCTTCCGGCGCCTGGCGCTCGCGGCGCCACCATTCGATCAGTCGCGATTCCGATTCGAGGCCGGCGACGGTCATGATCTCGGTGCGGTTGCAGGTCGACAGGATCGCCGCCTCGTCGATGCCGGGCAGCGCGCGCAGCCGCGTCAGCGACGCCGCCAGGTCGGCTTCGGTGAATGCCAGCCGTTCGCGCGCCTCGACGGGCGCGCGATGATGGCTGAGACCGAGCGTGACGAGGGCCATTGGCTATCTGAACGGAAACTGATGCTCATTCTACGCCAGCAAGGGCCGCGCCATGTCCGCGCGGACGGTCCGAAATAAAAAAAGCATCCGTCATTGCGAGCCGCGCAGCGGCGAAGCAATCCAGCGGCACGGCCGGATTGCGCCCTGCAGCTGGATTGCTTCGTCGGCCTTCGGTCTCCTCGCAATGACGAATGTCAAACTGAGACACGACTGATCGTCCGTGCGGCGACGCGGAACCTGCTTGCGCGCATAATGTCTTTCGTTCACAGCCCGCCGATCCGCTGCCATGCGCCTGTCTTCGCTGCTCCCTCGTTCCGGCCTTTGCCTGCTGCTCGTCGCCGGCACCGCGCTGGCGGCCGCGCCGCGGGCCGCGCAGCCGCCGCCGGTGCCGGATGTCGACGCCAATACCGACACCGCGGCCGCCGCGCGCCCGCTCGACGATGACGCCCGGGCCGCCGCGCAATTTCACGTCATGGCCGGCGAAATGGCGGCCGGCCGGCATCAGCCCGAGGTCGCCGCGCGCGAATTCGTCGAGGCGCTGAAATCGGTCGACGACGCCGACCTCGCGCGCCGCGCGACGGCGCTGGCGATCGCCGCGCGCGACGAAGACCTCGCGCTGCAGGCTGCGCAGCGCTGGCTGCAGATCGAACCGACGTCGATGGACGCGCGCGAGGTGATCGCCCGCGTCGCGCTCAGCCATCACGATCTGGCGACGACCACCGCGCAGTGCCAGGCGATCGTCGAAGGCCATGCCGGCGGCATCGACGAGGGCCTGCGCATCGCCGCGGCGATCCTCAGCCAGGCCGCGCCGGAAGACGGCGACGGCGCGATGACCGTGATCCAGCAGCTCGCCGCGCGTTACCCGAAGAACGTCGGCGCGCCGCACGCGGTCGCGCTGGTCGCGCTGCGCTTCGACAGAGACCAGATCGCCGACACCGCCTCGCAGCAGGCGCTGACGATGGCGCCCGACGACCGCGAGGAGAAACTGCTGCGGGTCGGCGTGCTCGCCAAGCTCGGCCGCATCGACGAAGCCGATGCGGCGATCGACAAGCTGGTGAAAAAAGACCCGAAGGCCGACGACATGCGTCTGGCCTACGCCAAGCTGCTGCTCGAATCGAAGCAGCGCGAACCGGCACGCGCGCAGCTGCAGAAGATCCTCAAGCACACGCCGAATCACAGCGATGCGATGTTCGCGCTGGCGGTGATGGCGATCAACGACAAGGACTACGCGACCGCCGAGAAGTACCTGAAACCGCTGCTCGAAGGCGAGCGCAGCGAGGACGCGGCGTTCCAGCTCGGCCGCCTCTACGAACTCAAGGGCGATTACGCGACGGCGCTGCAGTATTACGGCCGCGTCGACCACGGCGGCCAGGTGATCGACGCGGTGCTGCACCAGTCGGCGATGCTCGCCAAGCTCGGCCAGCTCGACGCCGCCCGCCAGCAGCTGCAGACGCTGCGCGACAACTTCCCGCAGTTCGCGCCGCGCTTCACGCTCGCCGAGGCCGAACTGCTGCTCGATGCGCAGCAATACGACGACGCGCTCGCCGTGCTCGACGCGGCGCTGAAAACCCAGCCGGACGACGCCGACCTGCTGTACAGCCGCTCGCTGGTCTACGAGCGCATGAACCGGATCGACGCCGCCGAGAAAGATCTGCGCACCGTGATCGCCGCGCAGCCGGACGACGCGCGCTCGCTGAACGCGCTCGGCTACATGCTCGCCGAGCACACCGATCGCCTCGACGAGGCGCACGAGCTGATCGGCAAGGCGCTGTCGCTCGACCCGGACGATGCGTCGATCATCGACAGCATGGGCTGGGTCGAATACAAGCGCGGCAATACCGATCTCGCGAGCCAGTTGCTGAAGCGCGCGTTCGCCGATTTCCCGGACCCGGAAGTCGCCGCACATCTCGGCGAAGTGCTGTGGACGCAAGGCCACAAGGACGAGGCGCGCGACATCTGGAACCACGCGCTCAGCGAGAGCCCGGATCATCCGGTGCTGAAGGAAACGATGCAGCGTCTGGAACATTGAGGCGTTCGTGAAGCTTGTCAGCCGTACGAACGTCGTCACCATGATTCGCCTTCGTATCGTTCGCGCCGCGGCACTTGCGCTGTTCGCGCTGTGCGGCGCCTGCGCGAGCCTGCCGCCGGCACCGGTCGATCAGGCCGAGGCCGATGCGCGCTGGCGCGCGCATCGCGACAAGCTGGCGGCGATCACGCATTTCGAGCTGAACGGGCGCGCGGCGTCGGGACACGGCGTGAAAGCCGATCTGCGCTGGCAGCAGTTCGACGACGGCCGCTTCGCGATCCGCATCGCCGGACCGTTCGGCGCCGGCGCGGTGGCGATCAGCGGCACGCCGGACGACGTCGAAATCCGCACCAGGGACGGCAGCGAGCGCACGAGCGATCCGCAGGGCTGGCTGCTGCAGCGCGCCGGCTGGACGTTTCCGATCGCCGGCCTGCGCTGGTGGGCGCTCGGCCTGCCGGCGCCGGACGCGCCGGCGCAGATCGAACTCGACGCGCAGGGCCGCATCGCGACGCTGACGCAGGACGGCTGGACGCTGCGCTACGACGAATACCAGCCGGCGCAGGGGTTGGAGCTGCCGCGCCGCTTCGAAGCGAAGAACGCGCAGATCACGCTGAAGCTGATCGCCGACGAGTGGCGCGATGTCGGCCCCTCGCGCGGATCGCCGCCGTCCTCGTAAACTGCGCGACTTCCCGCTTTCCGGCGCGCGCGCCGCCACGATGCACCCATGACCCAGACTCCCCCGCCACCGGCCGGCTCGTTCACGGCTTCGTTCGCATGGCCGGCGCCGGCCAAGCTCAATCTGTTCCTGCACGTCACCGGCCGCCGCGCCGACGGCTATCACGAGTTGCAGACGCTGTTCCAGTTCATCGACCTGCACGACACGCTGTACTTCGTGCCGCGCGGCGACGGCGAGTTCACGCGCAGCGGCGGTCCGGCCGGCGTCGCCGACGACGACGATCTGGTGCTGCGCGCGGCGCGCGCGATCCGCCAGGTGTCCGGCGCCAACCTCGGCGCCGACATCCGCGTCGACAAGCGCATCCCGCTCGGCGCCGGGCTCGGCGGCGGATCGAGCAATGCGGCGACCACGCTGATCGCGCTCGACCGTCTGTGGAACCTCGGCCTGCCGAACGACGAGATCGCGCGCATCGGCCTGAGCCTCGGCGCCGACGTGCCGGTGTTCGTGCGCGGCCTCGCGGCGTGGGCCGAAGGCGTCGGCGAACGGCTGCGGCCGGTCGTCATCGACGAGCCGTGCTATCTGGTCGTCACGCCGCCGGTCGCCGTCAGCACCGCGGAAATCTTCCGCGCGCCGGAACTGCCGCGCGCGCATCCGCCGATCACGTTCGACGACTTCGTCGCCGGTCGCAGCGGCAACGATTGCGAGGCGGCGACCTGCGCCCGCCATCCGGCGGTGCGCGACGCGCTCGCGTGGCTGCGGGTGCGCGCGCCGCAGACGCGGATGTCCGGCACCGGCGCGTCGCTGTTCGCGGCGTTCGCACGGCGCGAGGACGCCGAGGCGCTGGCGCGGACGCTGCCGCGCGACTGGCCGCACTTCATCGCCCGGGGCCGCAACCGCTCGCCGCTGCTCGACGCCGTCGCGCGCTCCTGACGCCTCCACGCGAATGGCCGCCGACGCGCGAGCATCCGATATAATGCGCGCCCGTCCGGATCGGGTCCGGACATCGTTGGGGCGTCGCCAAGTGGTAAGGCAACGGGTTTTGATCCCGTCATTCGGTGGTTCGAATCCATCCGCCCCAGCCACTCAAAATTTCTCAGCGCGTGCAGCGCGCCTGGAATTCGAGTGTCCCCGCGCAGGCGGGGCCCACAGCAGATAGCACCGCGGCACGCTGTACATCGCCATTTTCACCGCAGCACCCACGAGAGAAATCGCAGGCGCACGCATGGTCGATCACAAGTTGATGCTGTTCTCGGGCAACGCGAATCCGAAACTTTCGCAGGACATCGCCAGCTATCTGAAGACGCCGCTCGGCCAGGCGATGGTCGGCAAGTTCTCGGACGGCGAGATCCAGATCGAGATCCTCGACAACGTGCGCGGCCGCGACGTGTTCGTCGTGCAGCCAACCTGCGTGCCGACCAACGACAACATCATGGAGCTGCTGATGCTGCTCGACGCGCTGAAGCGCTCGTCGGCGAGCCGCGTCACCGCCGTGATCCCGTATTTCGGCTACGCCCGCCAGGACCGCCGGCCGCGCAGCGCGCGCGTGCCGATCTCGGCGAAAGTCGTCGCCGACATGATCGGCGAATGCGGCGCCGACCGCGTGCTGACGGTTGACCTGCACGCCGACCAGATCCAGGGTTTCTTCGACATCCCGGTCGACAACGTCTACGCCAGCCCGGTGCTGCTCGGCGAGATCTGGCGTCGCAAATACGAGAACCTGATCGTCGTCGCGCCGGACGTCGGCGGCGTGGTCCGCGCACGCGCGGTCGCCAAGCGCCTCGACGACGCGGAACTGGCGATCATCGACAAACGCCGTCCGAAGCCGAACGAATCGCGCGTGATGAACATCATCGGCGACGTGTCCGGCCGCACCTGCGTCGTCGTCGACGATCTCGTCGATACCGCCGGCACGCTGTGCAAGGCCGCCGCCGCGCTGAAGGAAGAAGGCGCGATCAAGGTCGTCGCCTACGTCACGCACGCGGTGCTGTCGGGCCCGGCGATCAGCAACATCAGCAATTCGGAGCTCGACGAGCTGGTCGTCACCGACACGATTCCGCTGTCGGCCGCCGCGAGCGCGTGCCCGAAGATTCGCCAGCTGTCGATCAGCGGCCTGCTCGCCGAAACGATCCGCCGCATCTCGGCCGAAGAATCGGTCAGCTCGCTGTACGTGGATTAGAAACCGCTGCACGGGCCGCTGCGCGCGGCATCCGGGGCGCGGGCGGCGCTCGAAGTCCGCACGTACTTTTGTACGCTGCGGCTGCGGTTGCCAGTGGCATCCCCGTCATCGAGTCGTGCCTCAGTTTGAAATTCGTCATTGCGAGGAAACCGAAGGTCGACGAAGCAATCCAGTTGCAGGGCTCAATCCGGCCGTGCCGCTGGATTGCTTCGCCGCTGCGCGGCTCGCAATGACGGATGCTTTTATTTCAGACTGAGGCACTACCGGTCATCGCATTGACGCTCGGGAGACGCATCATGCGCACGATGAAACCGCAGATTCCGATCCTGTGCTGCGCGTTGCTTGCCGCCTGCGGCGACAGCAGCGCGCCGGGCGGCGTCGCCGGGCCGAATCCGCCATCCGATGGCGACGCGCCGGTCTGCGCGGCCGGCGGCGATCCGATCGAGTTGCACGGCAGCGTCGCGCCCGCCGATGCCAAGACCTATTCCGTGCACCCGTTCCGCGTCGTCGACGGCGTCGGCCGCATCGAGATGCAGTACGGCTGGACCGAACATCAGCCGGCCCTGTCGTCGCTGCCGGAAGTCGGCGGTTTCGTCGCGACGACGCTTGATCTCGGCCTCTGGGATCAGCACGGTTATCGCGACGCGCAAGGCTTTCGCGGCTGGAGCGGTTCGCGCGAAGGCCGCATCGACAAAAACCAGCCGCCGATCTTCGTGCAGGCCGATGCGGCCGAGCGCGGTTATCTGCCCGGCAGGATCGAAGCCGGCATCTGGTACGCCGATCTCGGCGTCGGCGCGGTCTCGCCGCTCGGCGCCGACTGGACGCTGAAGATCGCGTGCAAGGCCGCCGGCGGCGTGACGCCGGCCGACGATCCGGTCGACGCCACGCACGTCGCGAACGCCGCGCCCGGCTGGTACTACGGCGACATGCACATGCACGCTTACCACTCGAACCCGAACGCGCCGGACTGGGACGAGTTCGTCGCGCGCTCGCGCGCCGCCGGGCTCGATTTCCTGATGGTCACCGAATACGTGACGACGCAGCACTGGCGCACGCTCGGCGCCGTGCAGCGCGCCAATCCGGACCTCGTGATCTGGCCGGGCCGCGAGATCATCACCTATTACGGCCACGTCATGAGCCAGGGCGAGACGCCGCATCTCGCCGAGTACCGGCACGGCTTCGAGGATGTCGACATCGGCGACATCCAGAAAGCGATCAAGGCCGACGGCGCGCTGTTCCAGGTCAACCATCCGACCAGTTTCCCGCCGCCGCTGTTCTCGAACTTCTGCCGCGGCTGTTATTTCCAGCTCGGCGATGCGATCGACTGGGATCAGGTCGACACGATGGAAATCCTCAACGGCCCGGTGCTGACGACCGCATCCGATCTCGGCCTGCCGCTGTCGCAGCCGACGATCGAGAACCCGTTCATGACGACCGCGATCCAGCTCTGGGAGAAACAGCTGCGTGCCGGCCACAGGATCACCGGCGTCAGCGGCAGCGACTCCAAGGGCGTCGAGGCCAGCGACGCCGAGCGCCAGCGCGCCGGCTGGGGCAGCAGCGCGACCGCCGTCCATGCGCGCGAGCTGTCGCGCGCGGCGCTGACCGAGGGACTGCAAGCGGGCCACGTCTACGTGCGCACGCGCGGCGTCGCGCGCAGCCCGGCGCTCGAATTCACCGCGACCACCGCCGACGGCCAGCGCGGCATGTTCGGCGACACGCTGCACGTCGACGCCGGCGAACCGGTGACGCTGCAGACCGTCGTGACCGGCGGCCAGGGCCAGCTGCTCAGCTACATCGAGAACGGCGTGCCGGTGCGCGTCGTGCCGGTCACCAGCGATCCGTTCACCAGCACCGTGTCGGTGACCCGCCAGCCGGCGACCGAGGGGCCGCTCGGCACGTTCTGGCGCGTCGAGACCCGCGATCTGACCTCGCGCACGACGCTCGGCAACCCGGTCTTCCTGAAAGCGCGCTAAGCGCAGCGGTACGGTGGCCGGAGCCGCAAACCCGCGTTGTCCTGTTGATTGGCGATCTTGTTCGCCGTGTCGCGAAATGCCTGAGTCAACGGCGCCACCGCGCCGGACTGCAGCATGGCCACCAGCGCAGGCGCCTTCGATTCCGACCCCATCGACTCGAACGGGCTTTGCCAGTTTTCTTGCTGGGTGAAGGTGCCATCGACGACGACACAGAATAATGTGCCTGCAGGCCGGCGACAGCTTCCGCAGGCACACCGACTTCCACCATACGTCGCCGGAACATACTTCACTATCGAAGAGTATGACGACCTTGCGCTGCGACTCGCAGTCGGCGCTTGCGCCGTGAACTCTTATCGTTCGCGCGGCGCTGAATTGGACGGCATGAGCCGTCAACAAATCATGAGCATGTGCGAAAAGAAGCTCGCCGCGTTCGACCGCTCGAAGTAGATCAGGCCGCCGCCGGCCGCACGCCAAGCTGCAGGCCCAGCGCGCTGACAACCTTCAGGATCGTCCCGAACTCCGGATTGCCGTCGCCGGACAGCGCCTTGTACAGATTCTCGCGGGCAAGACCCGTCTCGCGCGCCAAGGCGCTCATGCCCTTGGCGCGCGCGATGTCGCCGATCGCCTTGGCGATGAACGCAGGATCGCCACCACTTTCCGCGATGCAGGCATCGAGATACAGCGCCATTTCTTCCGGCGTGCGCAGTTCCTCGGCCACGTCGTAGGTGTGAATTTTCACTTCCTTCGCTTTTCTCATTTCAATGCCTCCGCAAGAGCCGTCGCTCGCTTGATGTCCTTGTCCTGCGACGACTTGTCGCCGCCGCACAGCAGGATGACCAGCTCCGATCCGCGTTGCGTGTAATAGACCCGATAGCCGGGGCCGTGGTCGATTTTCATCTCGGAAACGCCGCCCTTCAGCGCGCGATGCTGGCCGGGATTGCCCGACGCAAGGCGCTCGATTCCGGCTTGAATCCGGGCGCGCGCGCTCAGGTCTCGCAGGCCCCGGCTCCATGCTTTGAATTCGTCGGTGGCGGCAATCTTCACATGCGTGAATGTATTTTATAAAATACATTTCGTCAAGTCCTTGCCCGCGTCGCAGCGGCATTTCCAGGCCGTTTTCTGTACAATCCGCGCCCCGTCGTCTGGTCGCGGACGGCGGTTCGCTGTTTTTCGGATTTTTCGGAGTACTCCATGAAACAAAATTTTGTCGTTGTCGCGGAACCCCGCGCAGATCAGGGCAAAGGTGCGAGCCGCCGCCTGCGTCGCGAGGGCAAGGTTCCGGCCATCGTCTACGGTGGCAAGGAAGGCCCGGTCTCGCTCAGCGTGTCGGGCAACGAGCTGTTCAAGCAGCTCAAGATCGAGGCGTTCTACTCGCACATCCTGACGCTGAAGATCGGCGAGGCCAGCGAGCAGATCGTGCTCAAGGACCTGCAGCGTCATCCGGTCACCGGCTACGCGATCCACGCCGACTTCCAGCGCGTGCTCGCTGACAAGCTGCTGCACATGCACGTGCCGCTGCACTTCAAGGGCGGCGACATCGCGCCGGGCGTCAAGACCGGCAACGGCATCGTCGAGCATCAGCTCAACCAGGTCGAAGTCGAGTGCCTGCCGAAGGATCTGCCGGAGTTCATCGAGGTCGACCTGTCGGCGCTCGAAGTGAACGAGTCGGTCCATCTCTCGCAGCTCAAGCTGCCGGAAGGCGTCGCGCTCGTGCAGCTCAAGCACGGCAACGACCAGTCGGTCGCCTCGGTGCATCTGCCGCGCGGCGCGATCGAGGAAGAGGCCGTGCAGGCCGCCGAAGCCGCTGCCGCCGCCGAAGCTGCTGCGGCCGCCGCCCCGGCCGCCGACGCCAAGAAGGACGAGAAGAAGAAGTAGCGCGTCGAGCAGCGTGGAGGGGCCCCGCGCACAGCGCGGGGATCCTAGCGTCGCGAGGCGCGCCGCGTTGATCCAGCACCGCTTCTTTCTGAGTGCAAAACCGCTCGTCCTTCCCGGACGAGCGGTTTTTCTTTGAGCACGACCATGCCCGCTTCGGAACTCCACGCCATCGTCGGCCTCGGCAATCCCGGTGCCGAATACGAGCGCACGCGGCACAACGCCGGCTTCTGGTTCGTCGACGGGCTCGCCGCCGGCGCCGGCGTCGCGTTCCGCACGGAAGCGAAATTCCACGGCCAGCTCGCGCGCGTCCGTCTCGCCGGCCACGACGTACTGCTGCTGAAGCCGGCGACCTTCATGAACCGCAGCGGCCAGGCGGTGCAGGCGCTCGCGCAGTTCTACAAGCTGGCGCCGGCGTCGATCCTGATCGCGCACGACGAGCTCGACCTGCCGGCCGGCACCGTGCGCCTCAAGGCCGGCGGCGGCCACGGCGGCCATAACGGCCTGCGCGACATTCACAAGGTGCTGGGGCCGGACTATCTGCGCCTGCGCATCGGCATCGGCCATCCCGGTGACAAGAACCTCGTGCTGAACTACGTGCTCGGCCGCGCGGGCAAAAATGACGAGCAGGCGATCCTCGACGCGTTCGACGACGCCTACGGCGCGGTCGAGACCTGGCTGGCGCGCGGCTGGGAACGCGCGCTGACCGATCTGCACACGGCGAAGAAATAGACTCCCTCTCCC
>DASSVA010000194.1:0-3416 GCA_035706385.1 Solimonas sp.
CGCACTTTCGTCAACCTCGACAACCTGTTCGATCGCGATTACGTCGGCTCGGTGATCGTCAACGACGGCAACGGCCGCTATTACGAACCCGGTCCGAGCCTGGGCGTGCTCGCCGGCTTCGGCATCGAGTGGAAGGTCTGACATGTCTCCGGCTGAACCGGCTTTCGTCTGGACCGACCGCTACAAGCTCGGCTACGAGCGCATGGACGACACGCATCGCGACTTCGTCGAGAAAGTCGACGCGCTGTTGCGCGCCGACGACGCCGACCTGCTCGCGCGGCTCGATGATTTCATCGCGCACGCCGACGCGCATTTCGGCGAGGAAAAGGAGTGGATGGAGACGACCGGCTTTCCGGCCGCCGGCTGCCACATCGACGAACACGCCGCGGTGATGAAATCGGTGCACGAAGTCCGCGCGCTGCTTTCAAGCGAACCCGGAGAACGCGCGATCAACGCGACGCGCTCGCTCGCCCGCGCCCTGATCGACTGGTTTCCCGGCCACGCGACGTATCTCGATTCGGCGCTGTCGGCGTGGATGTGCAAACGCGTCTACGGCGGCAAGCCGGTGGTGTTTCACAAGGACTGAGCGTCATGCGGAGCGCAATGGCGCCGCGTCTTCCGCCTTTGCGCTAGCCGCGCTTCATCGCTTCCAGCAGCGCCGCGCCGAGCGAACCCTGCGGCGCCGGCCGCGGTTTCTGCGGTGGCGGTTTGCGCGCGGCGGCCGGTGCGACGCGCGACGCGGACGACGGCAGCGACGCATCGCCGTCGTCTTTCTTCATCGACAGCGCGATCCGCTTGCGCGCGGCGTCGACATCGACGACGCGCACTTTCACTACGTCGCCGGCCTTCACCACTTCGTGCGGGTCTTTGACGAAACGGTCGGCGAGCCGCGAGATGTGGACGAGGCCGTCCTGGTGGACGCCGATGTCGACGAACGCGCCGAACGCGGCGACGTTGGTGACCGTGCCTTCGAGCATCATGCCGGGCTTCAGATCCTTGATCTCGTGCACGTCGTCGGCGAACGTCGCGGTCCTGAATTCGGGACGCGGATCGCGGCCCGGCTTTTCGAGTTCGCCGATGATGTCGCGCACCGTCGGCAGACCGAAATGCTCGTCGACGAACACGCGCGGATCGAGCGCCTTCAGCGCGGCGCTGTCGCCCATCAGCGCGCGCACGTCGCGGCCGCACGCGGCGACGATCTTGCGCGCCACGCCATAGGCTTCCGGATGCACGGCCGACGCGTCGAGCGGCTCGGCACCGTCGCGAATACGCAGAAAGCCCGCGCACTGCTCGAAAGTCTTCGGCCCGAGCCGCGCGACGTCGAGCAGCTCGCGCCGCGCCTTGAACGCGCCGCTGCGATCGCGATGCGCGACGATCGCCTCGGCGAGCGAGCTGCCGAGCCCGGACACGCGCGCGAGCAGCGACGCCGACGCGGTGTTGAGATCGACGCCGACCGCGTTGACCGCGTCCTCGACGACCGCGTCGAGCATCTTCGCGAGCCGGTACTGGTCGACGTCGTGCTGGTACTGGCCGACGCCGATCGCCTTCGGTTCGATCTTCACCAGCTCGGCAAGCGGATCCTGCAGGCGGCGCGCGATCGACACCGCGCCGCGCAGCGAGACGTCGAGGTCCGGGAATTCCGCGGCGGCGGTCGCCGACGCCGAGTACACCGACGCGCCGGCTTCGCTGACGACGACCTTGAGCGGCTTCGGCGCGGCGAGATTGGCGAGCAGATCGGCGACCAGCTTGTCGGTCTCGCGCGAGGCGGTGCCGTTGCCGATCGCGATCAGCTCGACCTTGTGCCTGGCGATCAGCCGCGCGATCTCGGCCTGCGCACCGCGCACGTCGTTCTTCGGCTGGAACGGATAGACGGTCGCGGTATCGACCAGCTTGCCGGTGCGATCGACGACCGCGAGCTTGACGCCGGTGCGGATGCCGGGATCGAGGCCCATCGTCGCCCGCGCGCCGGCCGGCGCGGCGAGCAGCAGATCCTTGAGGTTGCGCGCGAACACGTGGATCGCCTCGATCTCGGCGCGCTCGCGCATCTCCATCATCAGGTCCATCGCCAGGCTGAACGACAGCTTCACGCGCCAGGTCCATTTCGCGACGTCGAGCAGCCAGGCGTCCGCCGCACTGCCGTTGACCGGAATCGCGAACGCGTCGGCGATCATCTTCTCGGCCGGCTTCAGCGGCGAGACGTCGTCGGCGTCGACGTCGATCTCCAGCATCAGCACGTCCTCGTTGCGGCCGCGCAGCATCGCCAGCGCGCGATGGCTCGGCACGCTCGCCCAGCGTTCGTGATGATCGAAGTAATCGGCGAACTTGGCACCGGCCTCCTGCTTGCCGTCGGCGACTTTCGCGCGCAGCACGGCGTGCGTCTTCATGTGCGTGCGCAGACGGCCGAGCAGTTCGGCGTTTTCGGCGAAGCGCTCCATCAGGATGTCGCGCGCGCCTTCGAGCGCGGCTTTCGCATCGGCGACCTCGCCCTGCACGTAGGCGGCCGCGGCGTCGGCCGGCACGAGCGCGCGATCGTCGAACAGCGCGTCGGCGAGCGGCCCGAGGCCGCGCTCGCGCGCGATCTCGGCGCGCGTGCGGCGCTTCGGCTTGTACGGCAGATACAGGTCCTCGAGCTCGGCCTTGGTCGTCGCCGCAACGATCTGCGCTTCGAGCGCGTCGTCGAGCTTGCCCTGCGTGCGGATCGATTCGAGCACGGTCGCACGCCGCGCTTCGAGTTCGCGCAGATAACCGAGCCGTTCTTCGAGCAGGCGCAGCTGCGTGTCGTCGAGTCCGCCGGTCGCTTCCTTGCGATAGCGCGCGATGAACGGCACGGTCGCGCCCTCGTCGAGCAGCGTGACGGCCGCCACGACCTGGCGCGGCTGCGCGGCGATTTCGGCGGCGATGAGGCGGGCGATGGAGTCTGCTGGGACGGACATGCGGCGTGGGATCCCCGAAGGCGCGAATGATGGCGGCGGAGTGTGCCGCAATCGTCGCGCCGCTGCAGGGGCGACCGCCACAAAAAAGGCGCCGCGGTTGCGGCGCCTCGTGCACGGCGCAACGGCTCATCGGGCCACCGACACCGAGCCGTTCCATGCCACGTCGAGCGTGTGGCCGTCGGCACTGCGCAGCGCCGGGTCGATCTGCACCTGGTACTGACCCGGCGCGACATTGCGATAAACCAGCAGATCCGAGTTGCTGCCGGCGACCCAGACGCCCGGCGCCGGCTGGCCGGAGCCGTCGACGATGTGGATATGGTCGACGGCGTCGTCCGCGTCGGCGAGCCGCTGCGAGAAACGGAACGCCAGCGCGGCCGGACGCTTGGCCTGGCCGACGTATTCGACCTTGAACGGACCGGCATCGGCCGGCTTCGCGTTCGCCGGCGCGTCCGCAGCGGCCGACGTCGAAGCGCTGGCTGCGGG
>DASSVA010000195.1:0-9244 GCA_035706385.1 Solimonas sp.
CAAGCGCGGCATCTACGGCGGCGCGGTCGGCTATCTCGGCTGGGACGGCAACATGGACACCGCGATCGCGATCCGCACCGCCGTCATCAAGGACGGCCAGGTCCACGTGCAGGCCGGTGGCGGCGTCGTCGCCGATTCCGATCCGCAGGCCGAGTGGGATGAGACGATGAACAAGGCCGCGGCGATGCTGCGTGCTGCGGCCTCGGTGACGTCGCGCGAATAGCGCTGCTGCGCGGGCCGATCTCGCGTTCGCCGTGCTCGCTGTGCTTCAGCACAGCTGCGCGTGGCGAACGCGACCTCGGCCCTGCTCGCAACGCGCTCTTCGCGCGATGTCGTCGCTGACCGTGATCGCGGTCACGGTGACGGCGGGCATCGCTCGCTAGGATCGCAGCTGATCGCCCTTGCCTTCGGCGACACATAAATCGGGGGATTTCGATGCTGCGCGCCATCGTCGTTTTTCTGTGTCTGATCTGCATGACGGCGTGCACGTCGATGCGCGTGATCGACGAGCCGAGCCGGCAGAACCTTGCGCAGAAGGTCGAAGTCGGCGATCTGGTTTCGCTGACCACGCGTGACGGCAAGCACTACGACCTGACGATCACGCAGGTCGACGAGACGACGCTCGTCGGTCGCGACGGCAGCGACAAACCGTGGCGCGTGAACCGCAAGGCGATCGAACAGCTCGAAGTGAAACGGATCAGCGCATTGAAGACCGGCGGCCTGACGGTGGGCGTGATCGTCGTCGCCATCGCCGCCATCCTCGCCGTCGGCTTTCATGCGCTCGACCATCAGCTCGATCATCACGACGACTGAGTCGTCACGATTCCCTCTCCCCGTCGCAACGCGACGGGGAGAGGGTTAGGGTGAGGGGCGCTGTCGCAACGTCGGGAGATGCGCCATGCCATCGAAAACTCTGAAGGCCGGTCTCGCGATCATCGCCGTCGGCACCGTGCCGCTGCTGCTGTACGTCGCGTTCGGCCCCGCCGACGGCAATCCGATCGGTCTCGGTTTGCTGGCGTGGGCGAGCTGGATGGTCGGCGGCATCGTCATCGTCGTCGCACTGCTGCGGTCCCTGTTCGGTCGCACGCGATAGCGCGCTTTGCCCGGCCGCCGTGGGACAATGCGCCGCGCCGCCCTTCCAGCCTTTGCCGAATGCTGCGACTCACCGAACTCACGCTGCCGATCGACCATCCGCCGGAAGCGCTCGCGTCGGCGATCCGCGTGCGACTGCGATTGCCGGACGGCGATCTGCAGGCGTTCACGGTGTTCAAGCGCAGCTACGACGCGCGCAAAAAATACGCGGAACTGAGCTTCGTCTACACGATCGATTGCGAGCTGCGCGACGAAGCCGCGGTGCTCGCGAAATTCGCGAACGATCGCAACGTCAACGCGGCGCCGGACGTTTCATACCATCCGGTCGCCGCCGCGCCGCAAGGTTTCTCCAGGCGCCCGCTCGTCATCGGCTTCGGACCGTGCGGCATCTTCGCGGCGCTGACGCTCGCGCAGATGGGGTTCAGGCCGATCGTCCTCGAACGCGGCAAGCCGGTCCGCGAGCGCACGAAAGACACCTGGGGCCTGTGGCGCAAACACGTGCTGAATCCGGCGTCGAACGTGCAGTTCGGCGAAGGCGGCGCCGGTTTGTTCAGCGACGGCAAGCTCTACAGCCAGGTCAAGGACCCGAAGTTCCACGGCCGCAAGGTGCTGCACGAGTTCGTGAAGGCCGGCGCGCCGGAGGAAATCCTCTACGTCAGCAAACCGCACATCGGCACGTTCCGCCTGACCGGCGTCGTCACGCGGATGCGCGAGGAGATCGAAGCGCTCGGTGGCGAAGTGCGTTTCGAACAGCAGGTCACGGACGTGCTCGTCGAGGACGGCCACCTGCGCGGCGTGACGCTGGCGAGCGGCGAGACGCTCGACGCCGATCACGTCGTCCTCGCGCTCGGCCACAGCGCGCGCGAGACGTTCCGCATGCTGCACGCGCGCGGCATCCACATGGAAGCCAAGCCGTTCTCGATCGGCTTTCGCATCGAGCATCCGCAATCGCTGATCGACCGCGCACGGCTCGGCCGTTTCGCCGGCCATCCGCTGCTCGGCGCCGCCGACTACAAGCTCGTTCACCACGCGAAGAACGGCCGCTCGGTCTACAGTTTCTGCATGTGTCCGGGCGGCACCGTCGTCGCCGCGACGTCGGAAGCCGGGCGCGTCGTCACCAACGGCATGAGCCAGTATTCGCGCAACGAGCGCAATGCCAATGCCGGCATCGTCGTCGGCATCTCGCCCGACGATTATCCGGGCGGCGTCGAAGCCGGCCCGCTCGCCGGCATCGCGCTGCAGGAAGAACTCGAATCGCGCGCCTACGTACTCGGCGGCGGCAATTACGAAGCGCCGGCGCAACTGGTCGGCGATTTCATCCGCAACCAACCGTCGACCGCGCCCGGCAGCGTCGTGCCGAGCTACAAGCCGGGCGTGAAGCTCGGCGACCTGTCGCCGTCATTGCCGGACTACGCGATCGACGCGATCCGCGAAGCACTGCCGGCGTTCGACAAACAGATCAAGGGATTCGCCTTGCACGACGCCGTGCTGACCGGCGTCGAGACGCGCACCTCGTCGCCGCTGCGGATCACGCGCGGCGGCAACTACCAGAGTCTCAACCCGCGCGGCCTGTATCCGGCCGGCGAAGGCGCCGGTTACGCCGGCGGCATCATGTCCGCCGGCATCGACGGCATTCGTGTTGCCGAAGCGCTCGCACTGAGTCTGCTCGGCAGCGAATAGCCTGGTAGGGCGGGTTAGCGCAGCGTAACCCGCCGGTCGCGAAAGGCGGAATACGCTGCGCTATTCCGCCCTGCCGCGCGTGGTGGCGTGAGCAGCATCCAGCACCTGAAGCAGGCCGCGCGAGCCGCGTCGTTCCGGCAACGATTCAGGCGGTGCGCAATCCGTCGCGCCACTTGACGGCATATGGAAGCGCGAACAAATACAAACCGCTGAACAACAGCAAGGCCAGCGGCAGCAACGGCGAATACGTGATCCAGTCGGCAGCCGGCCCTGACGCCCGCGCGATGAAGTTGGCGGCGACGGTCACCGTAAAGGCAATGGACAGCCAGCGATGCGCCTGGCGAATCCAGTGGCTCGACGAGGAGATCATTCGCGTGTCTGTCGGCCTCATCGGCGGGCCTCGATCATCTTCCATCCGTTTCCCGACGGATCGCGGAAGCCGGCATCCACCGTGCCGTAACGGTCGACGGGTTCCTGCGTGAACTCCACACCCGCGGCGCGCATGCGCTCGTACGCGGCGCGGCAATCGTCGACGACCAGCACGAGGGACGGCATCGCGCCTTTTGCCACGATCGCGCGCAGCGTTTGCGCCGTCGCGTCGTCGTGCATCGGTGGCCCCGGCGCGAACAGTCCGAGCTGGAACGACGGCTGTTCCGGATGCTGCACCGTCAGCCAGCGGAAGCCGCCATTGCGCGCATCCGTGTGGACACGAAACCCGAGCTTGTCGACATAGAACGCGAGCGCTTCATCCTGATCGCGCACGTACAGGCCTGCTGTCTGAACACCCTGACTCATGGGACCTCCTTGGCTTGGAGCTCCTTTTTACGCCCCGCCGAATCGCGTCGCTTCTCCAAAACTGCGGTTCTGAGATCCGGGCGATGAGCAGCGCTGAGGATGCAGGCGGGCACGCTGCCGATCTGCCGGGAAGCCGCACGCGCTTGTGCGCGAAGCGCGCCGGGACTTTTACCGGTGACATCGCGGAAGACACGCCCGAACGTGCCGAGGCTTCGCCAGCCGGTCTGGAAGGCGATCTCGGTGATCGACGATTCGCTGTCGCGAAGCAGCGCCGTCGCCCGCTCGATACGCCGGGTCAGGAGATAACGATGCGGCGGAATGCCGAAGGCTTCCTTGAAGGATCGCGCGAAGTGCGCTTCGGAAACATGGCTCACCCCGGCCAGCCTGCGGATCGGCCAATCCTCGTGCGAGGCGGCATCCATCCGGTCCTTCGCACGAAGCAGGCGGCGCAACAGCTCGGGATCCTGGCCCGCAAAATCTCTGCTCATGTCGTTTGCAGGTTCAAAGCGCGGTAGCCCGGTAGGGCGGGTTAGCGCAGCGTAACCCGCCTGTCGCGGACGGCGGAATCCGCTGCGCTATTCCGCGCTACCGAGCTGCAGCGTTTCATTGACTCCCTTGTTCATTACGTACTTGACGCGAAACTCTTCAATCTTGTTCACGAACTCGCTTCGATGGATCATTCGATGGCAGTTAGAGCACAGAACCGTGAAGTCCTTCTTCGGGTTTAGAAGAACAACGTCACTGTGGAGTTCACTGAGTGGCGTCAGATGGTGTGCCTCGATGAAATCCGCACCAATATCTCCGTAGGTCTTCTCGAAGTTAAATCCACACGCCTTGCAGGTGTGGCCTTGTAGTTTCTTCACGCGGGCGGAAAGTTTGCGGTTTCGCTCAATCCGCTTATGTTCTCGAAGCTTCTTAAGATGCTCTGCCTCCAAACCCACTTCATCGTCTTCAGCCTCAGCTCGCGCGAACAGGGTTGCCTCGTGTTCGACGAGGTGCCGGTACAGCTTTAGCATGCGGTGTAGATCCGTGACCAATACTGCGTCATCAGGTAGCTCTTCTTTGGAGTAGAAAACGGCGCAGATTGATCCGTGCTGGTAATCAGCTCCAAGTCCCTTTTTTGTGCCGAGATCGATTGGGCCGCAGACTAGGCCTTTGGTCAGAACGCCAAGCCGCGCCTCGAAGTCCTTTGCCCTTGTCTCGAGAGCGTGTTTTGTAGATGCGCCATATTCCTGTCGAATCGTCGTGACGCCCTGATTCAGTGATAGGTACACACCGGAAGCATCTTCCTTGACCAGATAGACGAGGTAATAACCCTTCTGCGCAGTCTCGGTCACGAGTCGGTCAAGAACTGCAATCCACGGTACGTCGGCCCAATTGCCCTTTCCTGGACTACCTTCAACCTCGTAGCGATCAGCATTTTTAACCGCGTCCGCGACCTGTTGCGGCAGATCATTCCGCAGCATTGATGCCATCGCATTCTGTGCGAAGTTCTGCGCCTTAGCGTTGGCGTATTCTTCAAGGAGAAGACTGAGTGTGGCGTGGATGCTCATGACTTGGGCCTAACACCAATTAGACGACGTGGGATGGTTCGATGAAAAGGCGCGTATGCCGAATAAATAGCTACTCTGTTCCTGAGTGCTCACGCCCGCCCCGCCAGCATCCGCTTCGCCGTGTAGCTCAGCACCTGTTCGTCGCGCGTGTTGTAGACGGCGATTTCGCTGTCGATGACCGCGCGGTTGTTCTTCGACGTGGGCTTGATGCCGGTGACGGTGACGATCGCCCAGACGGTGTCGCCGATGCGTACGGGCTTGAGGGCTTTCAGCGTCATTTCGAGCAGGGCGAGGCCGGTGCCCTGGATCATCGTCTGGAACAGCAGGCCTTCGATCAGGCATTGCGTCAGCGCGGCGGGGACGGGGCGGCCGTCGATCGCGGCGCCTTCGAATTCGGCGTCGATGAAGATCGCTTCGAGCATCCCGGTCGTCGAGATGAAGTTGATCAGGTCGGTTTCGGTGATCGTGCGACGCAGCGTGCGGAAGCGCTGGCCGATGCGCAGGTCCTGCCAATAGGCGCCGCGGCCGAGTTCGGTGATGCCGTCGTTCGTGTTCATGCGCGCGCCCCCGAGCGCTGCGTGTCAGGTCACGACGAAGACTAGCAGGGGTCGCGCCGAAGCGGCGCTCCTGCAAAACGCTTTCATGCAGGAGCGCCGCTTCGGCGGTCAGCGCTTCGCGGTCTGTCCGAACAGGATTTTCTTCGCTTCGTCGTCGACGGTCGGTTCGGTGTTGATCGCCTGCGCTTTGGCGTATGCGCGCTGCACGGCGGGACGCGCGGCGATCGCTTCGAACCAGCGCTTGAGGTTCGGGAAATCTTCGAGCTTCTGGCCCTGCTTCTCGTGCGGGACGATCCACGGATAGCTCGCCATGTCGGCGATCGAGTAATCGCCGGCGATGAATTCGCGGTCGGCGAGGCGCCGGTCGAGCACGCCGTACAGGCGGTTGGTTTCCTTCACGTAGCGCTCGATCGCGTAGGCAATCTTTTCCGGCGCGTACTGGCTGAAGTGATGATTCTGTCCGGCCATCGGCCCGAGCCCGGCCATCTGCCAGAACAGCCATTGCAGCGTGTCGTAACGGCTGCGGATGTCGGTGGACAGGAACTTGCCGGTCTTCTCGGCCAGATACGTGAGGATCGCGCCGGATTCGAACAGCGCGATCGGTTCGCCGCCGCCGATCGGGTCGCGATCGACGATCGCCGGGATGCGGTTGTTCGGCGCGATCTTCAGGAAGCCGGGTGTGAACTGTTCGCCGCGGCCGATGCGCACCGGCACGATCGTGTAATCGAGGCCGGCCTCTTCGAGAAAGATCGAGACCTTGTGGCCGTTCGGCGTGGTCCAGTAATGCAGTTCGATCATGGTCTGTGTCCTCGAATGGAATGGCGGTGCAGCGTACACGCGTCGACGATGCCGGATGAGGCGCGGCGAACCGCGCCTTCCGGCTGTGATCGCATCAGGCGGCCGCCAGATGCGGCGCGACGAACGCCGCGAGTTGCGACCTGGCGGCGACGCCGACCTGCGTGGCAGCGGGTTCGCCGTCCTTGAACAGCATCAGCGTCGGGATGCCGCGGATGCCGAACGCGGCCGGCGTCTGCGGATTCTCGTCGACGTTGAGCTTGACGATCTTCAGCGCGTCGCCGTGTTCGGCGGCGAGCTGGTCGAGCATCGGCGCGACCATGCGGCACGGGCCGCACCATTCGGCCCAGAAATCGACGAGCACCGGCTGCGTGCGGCTCGCGCGTTTCACGTCGTGTTCGAAGCTGCCGTCGCTGACGGCGGAAATCCGTTCGTTCATGGACATTCTCCGTTGAGGTGCGCGGCGCTCAATGCGCGAGCGCGGGTTCGGCGTCGTCGATGACCACGTCGAGACGGCCGTGAAGGTTGATGATCTGCCGGCGCGCGGCGTCGAGCGCATCGGCGTCGCGGCGTTCGAGATGCAGCGCTTCGACGCTGAGCCCTTCGAGTTGCAGACGCAGCGCCGCGTCGACGGCTTTGGCCCATTCCGGCGCGGCGACGATCACGTGCAGGCCCTGTTGCGCGAGAATCCGCGCCCGCGTGAAGTTCTCGCTGCGCTGTGCGCCGGTGACGAGTGCGATCTTCCTGCTCATGTTGTGCTCCTTCAATGTGCGGCGGACGGCGCCGCGGACGAAACGGCGTCAGTCGGGGCGACCGGCGCCGGGCTCGGCGTAGAATTGCGCGGGCGGGGACAGCGAACGGTGTCGATCATCGGTATCACTCCCGCGAATCGCAGTGATGACGGAACGTCGCGTTGCCGCGATCGCCGCTCCGGCTTGACGCCGGTGCCGGAACGATCGAAGCTGTACATATGTTACCGGTCAGTAACTAACGCATACGTTACCGATCGGTAACAGCGGCGTCAAGGGGTTGTCGTGCAAACGAGGTGCATGTGATGAAAGAAGCCAGATCGACGAGCGTCGCGCCGTGCGCGGAAGGCGGCATGCGCGTTCGCGATCGCATCTTCCGGACCGCCCGCGAGCTGTTCTATCGTCAGGGCATCCGCGCGGTCGGCGTCGATGCGATCGCCTGCGGCGCCGGCACCAACAAGATGAGTTTCTATCGCAGCTTCGCATCGAAGGACGAACTGGTCGCCGAATGCCTGCGCGCGCAGGTCACCGAATACTGGGAGCGCTGGGACGCGTCGGTCGCGCCGCATGCCGGCGATCCGCGCCGGCAGATCGAAGCGGTGTTCGAATCGTCGATGTCGAAGTCGTGCGGCGAGGACGCCTGCGGCTGTCCGCTCAGCAACGCGGCGGTCGAGCTGCGCGAGGACACGCATCCGGGCCACGAGGTGATCCGCAGCTACAAGAGCGAAGTGCGGCGCCGCCTGCGCCAGCTCGCGCGCGAGGCCGGCGCGAGCGATGCCGAGGCGCTCGGCGATGCGCTGATGCTGTTGCTCGAAGGCAGCGCGATGACGCGCCTGACGTTCGCGGGCCGCGGCGGCCCGATCGTCAACTCGCTGTCGGCGGTGAAGACGCTGCTCGACGCCTATCTGCCGGCCAAGCGCAAGGCCGCGTCGGTCGCGGCGAAAAAGAACAGGCCGGCGAGAAGCGCGAAGGCCGCCGAAGCCGTTCGCTGAGTTCGCAATTCCTGCAGGGGCGCGCCATGCGCGCGACCTGCCGTCCTATCACTCTTGCCGGTCGCGCCCATGGGGCGCTCTTACAGGGGAAGCGATAACGATCAGAAATCGAGATTCAGCCGCACGCCCCAGGTCCGCGGCGGCGCGAGCGAATCCTGCCGGCCGAAGTCGGTGTGGAACTGCGCGAGGTCGTAACGCTCGTCGCCGAGATTGTCGCCGAACAGCGTCACGCGCAGGCCGTAGCGGCGATACAGATAGCTGATGCGCGCGTTGACGACGTCGTAGGCGTCCTCGAACGTATCCGGCGTGTTCTGCGCGAGGTAGTAGTAACCCGAGTTGTGATACCAGTCGCCGGCCAGTTCGAACTGGCCGCCCGGCACTTCGAAGCTCTGGCTGATCGACGCCGCACCGCTGAATTTCGGCGTGCGGACGATGCGGTGGCCGGAGAAATCGCCGTTGCCGTACGCAAGGCCGGTGGTTTCGCTGAAGCCGCGGCCGTTTTCGTAGTCGAGATATTCGGCGTGCAGCCAGCTCGCGTTGCCGCTGATCAGCAGGCCCGGGTCGAAACGCCGCAGCGGCTGCCAGACCGTCTCGACCTCGACACCGCGGATGCGCGCCTTGCCGGCGTTTTCGAGATTGACCGCGCCGCCCGACGTGAACGACATGAAGCCGGTCTGCAGGTTGTGGATGTCGTTCTGGAACAGCGCCGTGTTGAGGCGCAGCGTGCGATCGAACCATTCGGACTTCAGGCCCAGTTCGTAGGCCGTGACCTTTTCCGGCTTGACGTATTCGGGCTGCGCGAAGATGTTGATGATGTTGTACGTGCCGCTCTTGAAGCCTTGCTGGAACGAGACGTACAGCAGCACGTCCTTCAGCGGCCGGACGTCGAGCGAGACTTTCGGCGAGAAGTTGGTGGCCCTGGTTTCGGCCGGCTTGAACGAATAGCCGAGCAGCGCGTCGGCGGCGCCGACGTCGACGTCGGACTGGACCAGACGCCGCGTCTCGCGCTGCCAGCGGCCGCCGAGCGTCAG
>DASSVA010000196.1:0-10647 GCA_035706385.1 Solimonas sp.
TACCGATCTGGTCGAGCCGCTGTCGCTCGACGAAGCGTATCTCGACGTCAGCGAAAACAAGCTGGCGCTCGCGTCGGCGACCGAAGTCGCGCAGCGCATCCGCACGCAGATCCGCGAGCGGCTGCGACTGACGGCGTCGGCTGGCGTCGCGCCGAACAAGTTTCTTGCCAAGATCGCGTCGGACTGGAACAAGCCCGACGGCCTGTTCGTGATCCGCCCGAAGGACGTGCTGGCGTTTCTCGGGCCGCTGCCGGTCGGCCGCCTGCCGGGCGTCGGCAAGGTGATGGGCGAACGTCTCGCCGCGCTCGGCATCGGCACCGTCGGCGATCTGCGCGCATTCCCGTCGCTCGAACTGGAGACGCGCTTCGGCCGCTACGGGCGGCGGCTCGCCGAACTCGCGCAGGGCATCGACGAGCATCGCGTGCAGCCCGACCGGCCGACGCAATCGGTGTCGGCCGAGGACACGTTTTCCGACGATCTGCCGCTCGCCGCGCTGGCGCCGCACATCGAGCGGCTCGCCGCGAAGACCTGGGCCGCGTCGCGCAATACCGAGCGCGTGCCGCGCACCGTCGTGCTGAAGCTGAAGACGCGCGACTTCCGAATTCTGACGCGCAGCCTGACGCCGCCGCAGCCGCCGGTTTCGGCCAGCGAACTGGCGGCGATCGCGGTCTCGCTGTGCGATCGCGTCGACGACGGATCGAAGACGCTGTACCGGCTGGTCGGCGTCGGCCTCGCGAATTTTCACGATGCCGACGATCCGCGCCTGCAGCCCGATCTGTTCGCCGGCGATCCGCCGTGAGCGGCCTTCGTTCGGCAGCGGGCAAGCTGCGCCTGCTATCGTGCGCGCGCGATGAAAGCTGAACACAAACTTCCGGTCGTCGGTCTTGCGCTGGGCAGCGGCTCGGCGCGCGGCTGGTCGCACATCGGCATCATTCTCGAACTCGAAGCGCTCGGCGTGCGGCCGCAGGTCGTCGCCGGCACGTCGGTCGGCGCGCTGGTCGGCGCGGTCTACGTCGCCGGCCAGCTCCAGGAATTCGCCGACTGGGTGCGCAAGCTGACGGTGCGCGACGTGTTCGGCCTGATGGACCTGACGCTGTCGGGCGGCTTCGTCAAGGGCGAGCGCCTGTTCGGATTCTTCAATGAGCATCACGACAATCCGAACATCGAAGACCTCGAACAGCGCTTCGTGTCGGTCGCGACCGAAATGCAGACCGGCCGCGAGATCTGGATCACGCGCGGACCGGTCTGGGCGGCGGCGCGCGCGTCGTGCGCGATGCCGGGGCTGTTCACGCCGGTCAAGCACGAGGACCGCTGGATGCTCGACGGCGGCCTCGTCAATCCGGTGCCGGTGTCGGCCGGCCGCGCGCTTGGCGCCGACGTCGTGATCGCCGTCAATCTCAACGCGCAGCTGGTCGGCGCGCACATGTCGATCGCCAGCCGCGCCGAGGCGCAGCGCGAGGCCGACGCCGAACGCAAGAAAGGCGCGGACGGCAAGAACCGCAGCTTCTGGAACAAGGTCGTCACGTATCTGCAGAGCAGCAACAGCGACACGCCGAGCTTCTTCGATTCGGTCGCGTCGAGCGTCAACATCATGCAGGACCGCCTGACGCGTTCGCGGATGGCCGGCGATCCGCCGGAGATCACGCTGATCCCGCGGCTCGACGATTTCGCGCTGATGGATTTTCATCGCGCCGGCGAGGCGATCGAGGAAGGACGCCGGCTCGTGCGCCTGCACGAAAACGAAATCCGCGCGTGGACCGGGATCCGTGCCGATGCCGACGCCGAAGTCGCGCACGAGCAGCGCGAGGATGTGCTGAAAAGCGAAGGCGACGCGCCGGCGGCGTGAACGGCTGTGGCGCTTTCACGATTTCCCGCAGGACAGCGAGTGCGCGGTTACGGCGCGACGTTCATCAGCGACAGCATCTCGAACAGCGAAATGATGCGATAGCCCGGCGGATCGGCGAACATCGATGCCGGCAGCGCGGCATGCGAGATCGATTTCAGCTCGCCGGCACCGGCATAGGTCTGACTGCCGTAGCTGCCCGAATAACGGATCGGCAGACCGGGCACTTCGGTCGCGCGCAGCCACGGGCCGCCGGTTTCGCGCAGCAGGTCGATTGCGGCGCGCAGCGTGCGCGTGTCGTCAGCCGACAGTTTCAGATCGCCGTACGCGGCGGCGCAGACCTCGCGCACGTCGCCGGTCTCGGCGCGCTGCCGGTAGATCGTGCACGGATAACCGGCGACGCGAGCGTGCGCGCCGGTCGCCGTGTACGGAATCGCCTCGTCGCGTTTCGACTGCCGCAGCAGCGATTCGAGTTCGCCGCGCTGCGCGTCCGGCAGGTTTTCGAGCGCGAGCTGCAGCAGCGGCTGACTCGCCGGATCGGCGGCCTGCGTCACGCCACGCACGAGCGCCTGCACCTGTTCGACGCTGCTGCTGGTCGTCGCGCGCGCGGCCGGATTGATCTGCGTCAGCGTGCGCGTGCGAAAATCGAGCACGACGTACGAGCCGCCGCTCGCGCCGGCGGCATCGACACGCAGACGCTGACCGGCGACGCTGATCCGCGACTGGGATGCGCCGCCCGCGGGATCGACGAAGTTCAGCGTCGCGTCGGCGTGCGCGACGCCGCACGCCGCGAGCGATAGCGCGGCCAGGACTCTGTTGATCATGCGCGAAGTCTGCCGCCGCGATCCGCACCGCGGCTGAACGGACGGCTCGTTCAGCGCTGCGCTTTGGCGCCGCTGCGATACAGCAGCCACGCGACGAACGCGAGCACGACGAGGCCGACGATCTGGCCGAATTGCAGGTTCGCCGGCAGCGCGAGCACGTCGGCGTGGCCGGAGACGACGATCGGGATCGCGATGACGATGCCGGTCAGCGCTTCGCCGGTGATCAGGCCGGCCGAGAACAGCGTGCCCGGCTGGTGGATGCGATCCTTGTCCTCCTCGCTGACCGCCTGCGGATGCCGGCGCGCGACGAGGTGATTGAGCAGGCCGCCGAGGAAGATCGGCACCATCAGTTCGAGCGGCAGATAAATGCCGATCGCCGCGCCGAGCACCGGCACGCGGAAGCTCGAACCGCGGCGCTTCAGCCATTCGTCGAGCGCGATCGTCAGCGCGCCGATCACCGCGCCGAGCTCGATCATCGTCCACGGCAGATGACCGCCGAACATGCCTTTGGCGACCGACGCCATCAGGTTCGCCTGCGGCGCGGCGAGCGCGTTCGGATGTTCCGGCGTCGGCGCGCCGATGCCGTACGCCTGCGCGAGCAGGTTCAGCACCGGCGCCATCACCAGCGCGCACGAGAACGCGCCGATGCCGAGCATCAGCTGCTGTTTCCACGGCGTCGCGCCGACCAGATAACCGGCTTTCAGATCCTGCAGGTTGTCGCCGCCGACCGCCGCCGCGCAGCAGACGACCGCGCCGATCATGATCGCGGCGACCGCGCCGATCGGCGAGTCGCGGCCGAGCAGCACGATCAGCACGACCGACGCGAACAGGATCGTCGCGATCGTGATGCCGGACACCGGATTGTTCGACGAGCCGACCAGGCCGGCGAGATAGCCGGACACCGAGACGAACAGGAAACCGGCGACGATCATGATCAGCGTCATCGGCACGCTGACCAGCCAGTTCGCGACGATCGCCTGATACAGCAGCGCGAGCGGAATCGTGAACGCGACCAGCGCGATCAGCATCCATTTCATCGGCAGGTCGCGATCGACGTCGGCGATCGCGGTCGCGCCGACGTTCTTGCGCGCGGCGGCGAGCCCCGACCTGATGCCGGACGCCAGCGACTTGCGCAGCGAGAACAGCGTCCAGATGCCGCCGATCAGCATCGCGCCGACGCCGAGGTAGCGGATCTTCGCGTTCCAGATCGCATAGCCGACGTCGGCGGCGCCGGCACCGGCGATCTGCGCGGCGAGCGCCGGATCGCTGTCGAGGAAATACGCGTGGTAGATCGGGATCGCGATGTTCCACGACAGGATCGAGCCGGCGACGACGACGATGCCGACGTTGAGGCCGACGATGTAGCCGACGCCGAGCAAGGCCGGCGACAGGTTCGTGCCCATGAACGCGAAGTAGCGGCCAAAGAACGTCGAGCCGATCGCCGTATCCGGAATCAGCCGTAGTCCGCTCGCGGCGGCGAGCTTGATCAGCGAGCCGACGACGCCGGCCAGCGCGAGGATGCGCACGCCGGCGCCTGGCCCGGAACCACGACTTTCGCCGGCCTTCAGCACTTCGGCGGCGGCCTTGCCTTCGGGAAACGCAAGCGGGTCCTCGACGATCATCGTGCGCCGCAGCGGTACCGAGAACAGCACGCCGAGCAGACCGCCGAGGCCGGCGATCGCCAGCACCCACGAGTATTTGAAGTCGTGCCAGTAGCCGAGAATGATCAGCGCCGGAATCGTGAAGATCACGCCGGCGGCGATCGACGAGCCGGCCGACGCGCCGGTCTGCACGATGTTGTTTTCGAGGATCGAGCCGCCGCCGAACGCGCGCAGTACCGCCATCGATACGACGGCGGCGGGAATCGCGGTGGCGATCGTCAGCCCGGCGAACAGGCCGAGATAGGCATTGGCGGCGGCGAGGATCGTCGCCAGCAACATCGACAGGATGATTGCGCGCAGCGTCAGCTGCGGTACCGCCGGCGCGGATGCGCTCATCGATCAGTCTCCCCGGACTATGCGTCGCGCGATTGTGGCATGACCGGCCGCCGCAGTGTCCCGCTTCGATTTTCCCGTCATTGCGAGCCGCAACGCGGCGAAGCAATCCAGCTGCGCAGGCAGATCGGGAGACAGGCTGGATGGCTTCGTCGACCTTCGGCCTCCTCGCAATGACGAAAATTTCCCGGCCGCCGCGGAGGCGGCGCTGGGAGATTTCCCGTTCGCCAGCGCGCACGAAAAAGGCCGGGCAGATGCCCGGCCTGTTCCATCGGCGAGCGCGCGCTCAGCCGCAGTCGAACATCGCGACCTTCTCGTCGCCGTTCTTGCTGATGTTCTTCAGCCGCGCGGTACCGCCGTGCTCGGCGCAGTACTTGGCGGCCTTGTTGGTGACCGCGGTCAGATCCTCGTCGTCTTCGTACGTGTACGCCACGCCATCGGGCGTCGCATTGAGTTTCTGCGGCGCGCTGCTGCAGGCGGCGAGCGTCGCGAGCAGGCCGGCGGCCAGCGCGAATGAAAAGCTTCGGGACATCGTGCATCTCCGGTGGGGGACCGGCCCCATCAGAGGGCCGCTGCACTGAATTCGTCCTGAACCCGCAGCGCCGCGCTATTTTTTGCCGTCCGCTTCGCAGAAGCGCAGTTCGGCGCCCTGATCGAAGATGATCTTCCAGACGCCGGGCGCGTCGCGCCGCCAGATCGAACTGAAACCGGACACCGGCTTGCCGGAAGCATCGCGGACCGGGCCGCGGCTGATCGCCAGCGTGCCGGCATCGTTGACCTCGACCAGCGACGGTTCCCACGAGAACGGCGCCTGCGGCTTTTCGTACAACGGTCGCCAGGCCGCGGCGATCGCGGTCTTGCCGCGCAGCGCATGGTCGCCGTCGATGAAGATCGCATCGTCGGCGAGGAAGCGCGCGAACGCGGCGTGGTCGCGGTCGGCCATCGTCTTCGCGAATGCGCGTTCGGTCGCGACGACTTCGGCGCGCAGCGCATCGTGCGCGGCATCTGCGGCGTGCGCGAACGTTGTGGCGACGAGCAACGCCGCGCCGAGCAGCATGCGGATCGGCAGATGCATGACGGTCCCCCCGGATGGTCTCGCGCTCATTGAGCGCCGTCGGCGGCGCGGCGTCCAGCGTCGTCGCCGACCCGCCGCGTGCTCCACCAGATGCCGAGCAGCAGCAGCGGTTGCAAGGCCAGCCGCACCGCGAGGAACGTCGGATGGAACTGCGGGAACTGCTGCGGATGCAGCCACATGTTGAGATTCGCCGGCGTCACGCAGATCGTCAGCGCGAACAGGCCGAGGCCGGCCGCGGCACGCGTCCGCGCGAACAGCAGGCCGATCGCGCCGAGCAGTTCCAGCGCGCCGCTGATCGCGACCGCCGCGCGCGGAAACGGAATGTACGGCGGCACGATGCCGGCGAAGAACGCGGCGTCGACGAAATGGCCGATGCCGCCGAACAGGAACCATGCGAACACCACGGCGAGCACGACACGACGCAGCACGCTCATCTCAGATCGCCCCACCGTCGAGATAACGCACGCCGGTCTGCGTCTCGGACCACTGCCATAGGCGCGCGCCGAACGCTTCGTCGTGCGTGATGTCGTCGGCGTGCACGCGCGCCGGCGCGCCGCCGAGCTCCTTGAAGCCGGACGGGCCGATGTAATCGCCGCCGCGCACGTCGGCGGCGCTCGCCGCGTACAGCGCCGGCAGCGCGCCGACCGCCGGCTTCTGCGCGAACAGCCGCGTCGCCAGGCGCATGAAGAAGCCGCCGATGTCGTCGTTGGTCGCGGTGTAGCCGGGATGCGCGGCGACCGAGACGATCGGCAGGCCGGCGCGACGCAGGCGGCGATCGAATTCGAACGTGAAGCCCAGCGCCGCGATCTTGCTCGCGCCGTACGCGTCCATCTCCTTGTACGGGCGGCTCGCATACGTGCTGTCGTCGAGATCGAGGCCGCCGCTCAGGCGGTGGGCGAGGCTGCCGGTGCTGACGACGCGCGCCTGCGGCGCGGCGCGCAGCCGGTCGAACAGCAGGCCGGTCAGCGCGAATGGCCCGAGATGATTGGTGCCGATGTGCATTTCGAAGCCGTCGCGCGTGCGGCTGTGCGGCGCCATGATCGCGGCGGCGTTGTGGACGAGGATGTCGAGTTGCGCATGCGCATCGTTGAATCGTTCGGCGAACGCGCGGATCGACGCGAGATCGGCGAGGTCGACCGCCATCGCGGTGAGCTCGGCGCGCGGGTTGGTGCGGCGGATGTCGGTGATCGTCGCCTCCATCTTCGCCGTGTCGCGACAGCCGGCGATCACCGTCGCGCCGGCTGCCGCCAGCGCCGTCGCGATCTCGCGGCCGAGCCCGCGGTTCGCGCCGGTGACCAGTGCCGTGCGGCCGTCCAGCGCCGGCATGTCGGCCCGCGACCATTTGCGCATCGAAGATTCTCCGTCGGCGCGGCGTTGCGCCCCGCGCATGGTGCGCGGCGGCCGCCGCGTCTGCCTACTGCGAACGGATGGCGGCGCGAAGTTAAGGGCCAATTCAGTACGGCCGGCTCATGTTGAGCGCGCCGCATGCAGGACGCATGCACGTATCCAAGGAGGGAGTCATGTACAGCTGGAAATTCATGTTGCCGGTGCTCGCCGTCGGCGGCGTGATGGCCTTGCCGATGCCGGCGTCCGCCGCCGGCGATCTGCCGCACCAGGAACCGGGCATCTTCATCGGTGGCGGTGCGATCTACACGCGTCTCGACAACGACTTCACCAGCCAGGACTTCGATACCGACGACTTCGACGACGACCGCGTGTCGTGGAAAGCGTTCGCCGGCTATCGCCTGACGCCGATCTTCTCGGTCGAAGGGCAGTACATCGATTTCGGCGATGCCGAGAACAGCAGCGCGCGCGTCGAGGCCGATGGCTGGACCGCGGCGCTGGTCGCCGACATTCCGTTCCGCTATATCCAGCCGTATGCGAAGGCCGGTGCGCTGTTCTGGGATACCGACGCGCATCTGCGCGGCGCGCTCGCCGACGCCAGCCACGTCAGCAGCGACGGCACCGATTTCTTCTGGGGTCTGGGCGTGCGCTTCGATCTCAGCGACAACCTCGATCTGCGCGTCGAATACGAGCGCTTCAAGCTCGACGGCGATGCCGGCGACGATGACGACTACAGCGTCGACACCAAGATCGACGCCGCGTCGGTGAATTTGCAGTTCTCGTTCTGAGCGCAGCAGGGCCCGTCATTCCTGAAGCGGAATGACGTCCCGCGAAAGCGGGAATCCAGTGGCGTGGTGTGAAGGTCTTCGCTCTGGATTCCCGCTTCCGCGGGAATGACGACGCTGATTCGTCGCGGCTGAGCACAGCCTGCATTCGCAGGACGCGCGTTCAGCCGAGCCGGAACGGACCGCCGCGCTGCAGCGCGCGCTGATACGCGGGGCGTGCGTGAATCTTGTCGAGGAACGCGGCGATATGCGGGCGTTCGCCGGGGCCGCCGCGCGCCGCCGCCGCCTCGCAATCGAAGCTCATCTGGATGTCGGCGGCGCTGAACGTCGTGCCGGCGAACCAGGCGTGCTTGCCGAGTTCGGCATCGACGTAATCGAGGTGCGTTTTCAGGTTCGGTCCGAGAAAGCCTTTCTCGATGCCGCCGACGATCGCGCGCGCCAGCGGTCGCAGCAGCGCCGGCGTGCCGGGCGCGACGCGGCTGAGGATCAGCTTCATCACCAGCAGCGGCATCAGCGAGCCTTCGGCGTAATGCATCCAGTAGTTGTAGCGCAGCCGCTCCGGCGTGCCGGGCTGCGGCTGCAGGCGGCCGTTGCCGTAGCGTTCGAGGATGTATTCGAAGATCGCGCCGGACTCGGCGACCGTCGTCGCGCCGTCGCTGATGACCGGCGACTTGCCGAGCGGATGGATCGCGAGCAGTTCCGGCGGTGCCAGCATGGTCTTCGGATTGCGCTCGTAGCGCTTGACCTCGTACGGAAGCTCCAGCTCTTCGAGCAGCCACAGTACGCGCTGCGAGCGCGAGTTGTTGAGATGATGGACGATGATCATGCGGACGGAATCCAGTTCCAGAAATCGGGTTGCGTATTGAGCCAGTCGTGCGCGGCTTTCTTGTCGCCGTGATCGGTTTCGGCGATCGAGAACACCGGTCCCCAGTCGCGTTCGTCGGAATCGACGCCGAAGCCGGCTTTCTCGCCTTCGCTGCGCAGAAACGCCAGATACGCGCCGATCTGCGCGTCGTAGACCCGGCCGGCCTCGGCGGTGTCGTTCTCGATCTTCAGCGCCGTGCGGCGATGGCTCGGCAGATGGATGGTGATGATGGTGCGCGGCATGGGCATTCCTTTGCGGCTCGCGTGGGCAGGGAAGTCCAGTCTTCAGGCATCGGCCGGCGATCGCAAGTGCTGCCCGTCAGTCACCGAAATACAGGTGCGCGTCGATGGTCTGCGCCGGCGGCATCTGCAGGTAATAACCGGTGTCACGCAACTGTTCGATGACGCGGACGACGTCGACGCGCGCGAGCTTGCGCTGCGGTGTCAGCGCCAGCGTCATCACTTCGGTCAGGCGACCGGTATGCGCGCGCAGCGCCTCCGGCAGCGCGTCGGCGGCCAGATCAGCGCGCACATACAGATACATTTCGGGCTGGCGGGCGCAGCGGTACACGCGGCATTCGACGGACATGCGGGACTCGGAAGTTCTCGGACGATGCGGCACAGCATAGCCGCGGCGATGCCGCTTCAGCCGGCGAGCGCCTGCTCGAGCGCGCGCAACAGGCGGTCGACGTCGCCTGCCGTGTTGTAGTGGACCAGCGAAATCCGCGCGACGCCGCGCGCCGGATCGATGCCGAGCGCTTCGCACAGCCGCACCGAATAGAAATGGCCGCTGCCGATCAGCACGCCCTGCGCGGCCAGCGCTTCGACCAGTTCCAGCGGCGTGCGCGACACCGGCACGAACGCGATCGTCGCCGCGCGCGCGCCGGCATCGCGCGGACCGAGCAGCCGCGCGTCGCGATGCGCGGCGAGCCGATCGAGGATCGGCTGCACGCGCTCGGCGGCATTCGCATGCAGCAGTTCGCGCACGCGCGCCGCGCGGCCGTCGTCATCGCCGCCGCCATGATGGCGGTCGAGCGCATCGAAATATTCGGCGACGCCGCACATTGCCGCGACCTGCGCGTGATCGGGGCCGGCCGGCACGAAGCGCCGGTGCGGCAGCGCGGCGTGGAACGAATGCGCCTCGTTGCCGAGCGTGTCGAGCAGCGGCCGGCGGATCACCATCACGCCCTGGTGCGGGCCGAAGGTCTTGTATGCCGAGAACAGATAGATGTCGGCGCCGAGCGCGGCGACGTCGGGCAAGCCGTGCGGCGCGAACGACACGCCGTCGACGACGCTGAGCGCGCCGGCCGCGCGGACCTTCGCGCAGATCGCGGCGACCGGATTGATCTCGCCGAGCAGGTTCGAGCAGTGCGTGAACGCGACCAGCTTCGTGCGTTCGCAAAGCAGCGCATCGAGCGCCGCCGGATCGAGACGGCCGCTGTCGCGATCGACGCGCCATTCGCGGACGACGATGCCGTCCTCGGCGAGCCGGCGCCAGACGCCGCTGTTGGCCTCATGGTCCTGGTCGGTGACGATGATCTCGTCGCCGGCTTTCAGTTGCCGACGGAACGCCTGCGCGAGCACATAAGTGTTCTGCGAGGTTGACGGGCCGAACTGCACTTCGTCGGCCGTCACGCCGAGATACTCGGCAAGGCGGACGTGCGCGGCATCCATCCACGCGCCGGCTTCCTGCGCGGCCGGGTAGCCGTGATACGGCTGAACTTTCAGCCGCCGGTAATCCTCGCCGAGGCGGTCGATGACCTGCCGGCATGCGTACGAGCCGCCGGCGTTCTCGAAGAACGCCTGATCGCGCAGCGTCGGTTCGGCGAACGCCGGGAACTGCTGGCGGACGAAGTCGAGATCGAGCGAAGCACTCACAGCGGATTCTCCGGATAGCGGCGCGATATGGTACGGCAGC
>DASSVA010000197.1:0-4096 GCA_035706385.1 Solimonas sp.
CAGGCGCTCAACGTCGCGCGGATGCAGCTGCTCGGCGCCGAGGTCGTCGCCGTGAAGTCCGGCTCGCGCACCCTCAAGGACGCCATCAACGAGGCGATCCGCGACTGGGTCGCCAACGTCGACCACACCGCCTACGTCTTCGGCACCGCCGCCGGGCCGTACCCGTTCCCGTCGCTGGTGAAGTCGTTCTGCCGCGGCATCGGCGACGAGGCCCGCGCGCAGTGCCGCGAGCTCACCGGTGCGCTGCCCGACGCCGTCACCGCCTGCGTCGGCGGCGGCTCCAACGCCATCGGCATGTTCTATCCGTTCATCGATCATAAAGAGGTGGCGATGTACGGCATTGAGGCCGGCGGCAAGGGCATCAACACCGCCGATCACGCCGCGCCGCTGAGCGCCGGCCGTCCCGGCGTGCTGCACGGCAACCGCACCTACATCATGGCCGACGAGAACGGCCAGATCCTCGGCACGCATTCGATTTCGGCCGGCCTCGACTATCCGGGCGTCGGTCCAGAGCACTCGTGGCTGAAGGACAGCGGCCGCGTGCAGTATGTCGCCGCGACCGACGACGAGGCGCTCGCCGCGTTCCACGAGCTGACGCGGCTCGAAGGCATCATCCCGGCGCTGGAGTCGTCGCACGCGATCGCCTACGCGAAAAAGCTCGCGCCGAAACTCGGCGCCGGCAAGCGCATCGTCGTCAATCTGTCGGGCCGCGGCGACAAGGACATCTTTACGATCGCCAAGCTCGAAGGGATTTCGTTGCTATGAATCGCCTGCAATCCCGTTTCGCCGCGCTGAAGGCGCAGAACCGCAAGGCGCTCGTGCCGTACATCACCGCCGGCGATCCGCAGCCGCAGCACACGGTCGCGCTGATGCATGCGCTGGTGCGCGGCGGTGCCGACGTCATCGAACTCGGCGTGCCGTTCTCCGATCCGATGGCCGACGGTCCGACGATCCAGCTTGCCTGCGAGCGCGCGCTGAAGCACGGCACCGGACTGTGGGACATCCTCGACATGGTCGCCGAGTTCCGCACGACCGACGCCGACACGCCGGTCGTTTTGATGGGCTATCTGAATCCGGTCGAGACGCGCGGCGTCGACGCGTTCGCTAGCAAAGCGCAGGCCAGCGGCCTCGACGGCGTGCTGCTCGTCGACCTCGCCGTCGAGGAAGCGCACGACTACGTGCCGGCGCTGCGCGCGCACGGCCTCGACTGCATCTTCCTGCTCGCGCCGACCAGCCCGGACAGCCGCGTCGCGGCGATCGCGCGCGAGGCCAGCGGCTACCTGTATTACGTCTCGCTGAAGGGTGTGACCGGCGCGGCGACGCTGGACGTCGCCAGCGTCGCGCAGCGGCTGGCGATGATCCGCCGCCACACCGACCTGCCGCTGGCGGTCGGTTTCGGCATCCGCGATCCGGCATCGGCCAAGGCGATCGGCGCGATCGCCGACGGCGTCGTCGTCGGCAGCAGCCTGGTCGCCGAGGTCGAGCGCCTGCAGGATCGCCCCGGCGAACTGCCCGGCGTGCTGCAGGACAAGCTCGCCGCGTTGCGCGCCGCGCTTGACAGTCTGGCCGCATCTCCAGCTAATTGAGCACGAAGCGGCTACCATTAGCACCTCGTGGACACCTCGCCCAGGGCAGAACGGAATCGATGAGCTGGCTCGACAAGATCGCGGGATCGAAGCTGCTGACCAGCGGCGCGCGCAAGCGCAATGTGCCGGAAGGTCTGTGGACCAAATGCGGAACCTGCCAGTCGGTGCTGTATCGCGCCGAACTCGAACGCACGCTCGAAGTCTGTCCGAAGTGCGGTGAGCACCGGCCGATCGCCGCGCGCGCACGCCTCAACCATTTCCTCGATCCGGAACCGCGCGAGGAAATCGGCGCCGAGGTTTCGCCGCGCGATCCGCTGAAGTTCAAGGACAGCCGCAAATACGTCGACCGCATCAAGGAAGCGCAGGCCGACACCGAAGAGCGGGAAGCGCTGGTCGTCATGCGCGGCCGCCTGATGGGCATGCCGCTGGTGGCGTCGGCGTTCGAGTTCAGTTTCATGGGCGGTTCGATGGGCAGCGTCGTCGGCGAGAAGTTCGTGCGCGGCGTCAATGCCTGCCTCGAATACGGCGTGCCGTACGTCTGCTTCAGTGCGACCGGCGGCGCGCGCATGCAGGAGTCGCTGTTCTCGCTGATGCAGATGGCGAAGACTTCGGCGGCACTCGCCAGGCTCGGCGAGCGCGGCCTGCCGTTCGTCTCGGTGCTGACGCATCCGACGATGGGCGGCGTGTCGGCGAGCTTCGCGCAGCTCGGCGACATCCAGATCGCCGAACCGAAGGCGCTGATCGGTTTCGCCGGTCCGCGCGTGATCGAGCAGACCGTGCGCCAGAAGCTGCCGGAAGGTTTCCAGCGCGCCGAGTTCCTGCTCGAAAAAGGCGCGCTCGACATGATCGTCGACCGTCGCGAGATGCGCGAGAAGATCTTCCGCCTGCTGGCGATCCTGACGCATTTCGCGCCCGGCGACGCCAAGGCCGACGCGCCCGACGCCGCCGCCGAATAGGGTCGCCCGGGCTTTTGTGACCCCTCCTTCATCCGGCAGCCTCGATGCATGGCTGCGGCGCCAGGAATCCCTCAATCCGAAAGCGGTCGAGCTCGGTCTCGATCGCGTGCGGCGCGTCGCCGCGCGACTCGATCTGTTGCACACGCCGCGCTACACGCTGACCGTCGCCGGCACCAACGGCAAGGGTTCGAGCGCGACGCTCGCGGCCGGGATTTATCGTGCGGCCGGCTACCGCGTCGGCCTCTACACTTCGCCGCACGTGCTGCGTTACAACGAGCGCGTGCAGATCGACGGTGTGCAGGCCAGCGACGCCGCGCTGTGCGCCGCGTTCGATGCGATCGAGGCGGTGCGCGGCGATGACCTGCTGACGTATTTCGAGTTCGGCACGCTGGCCGCGCTGTGGCTGTTCCGCGAGCATGCCGTCGAAGTGCAGGTGCTGGAAGTCGGGCTCGGCGGCCGGCTCGACGCCGTCAACCTCGTCGATGCCGATGTCGCGCTGCTGACCAACGTCGGCCTCGACCACCAGGACTGGCTCGGCGACACCCGTGAGGCGATCGGCCGCGAGAAGGCCGGCGTCTTCCGCGCGCGCCGTCCGGCGGTCATCGCCGAGCGCGACGCGCCGCAGTCGGTGATCGATGCGACGGTCGCGCTCGACGCGCCGCGCGTGCAGCTCGGCCGCGAGTTCGATTATCGCGTCGCCGGCGACGGCCGCTGGGACTGGCACGGTGATGGCGAACACTGGACGCGGCTGCCGCCGCCGGGGCTTGCCGGCGAAATGCAGTACCGCAACGCCGCCGGCGTGTTCGCCGCGGTTGTCGCCGGCCGGCAGCGGCGACCGGTGCGCCGCGATGCGTTCGACCGCGCGCTGCCGAAGCTGTGCCGCCTGCGCGGCCGCGCCGAGCACTGTCGCGGCGTGCTGCTCGACGTCGCGCACAATGCCGAGGCGGCCGAAGTGTTCGCGCAATTGCTGCGTACGCGCGCCGCGCCGCGCGCGCTGGTGCTCGGCATGCTCGCCGACAAGCCGGTCGAGGCGGTTGGCCGCGCGCTCGCCGACGTCAGCGAGCGGATCTTCGTGATCGGTCTGGCGGGATCGCGCGGGCTGAGCGCGGATGCGCTGCAGATGCGCTTGCGTGACGCCGGCATCGCCGCGCAGACCTGCGACAATATGGCCGACGCGCTGCGCAGCGCGCGCGCCTGGGCCGGCGCGACCGGCAGCGTCGCGGTGACCGGATCGTTTCTGACCGTCGCGGCGGCGATCAATGAACTGGATGCCCATGAATGACAAGCTGAAACAGCGTCTCGCCGGCGCCGCCGTATTGCTGGCGGCGACGTTCGTCGTCGTGTCGCTGTTGCCGACGCCGGAGCAGGCGGCGCATCCGGACGGCGTCGAGGTCGTGACGATTCCGCTGCACGACGTCGTCAGCGCGCCGCCGCCGCCGGCGAATGCCGTGCTGCCGCCTACGCTGGCGGCACCGGCCGCGAACGACGATGTCGCCACGATCGCCGGCGGCGATGCCGCGCACCATGCCGACGAAGGCGCATACGACACCGACG
>DASSVA010000198.1:0-4121 GCA_035706385.1 Solimonas sp.
ACCCGCGGCGAACCCTCTCGGAAGAATCCGGTCGCGCCGAAGCGGCGCTCCTACAGGCTGCGTGCAGAATCCCTAGAACACATACGCCACATACGCCGACACGTTGTCGCGGTCGCGCAGGCGGTTGCGCGTGCCGGCGCCGGCGAACACCTGGTAGTTCACGCCGACCGTCCAGTCCGATTCGAATTCGACGGTGACGCCGCTGATCAGCACCTTGCGGCCGTTGATGAAGTTGACGAGCGGCGCCGGCGACGTGCCGTGCAGATCCTGGAACCAGATGAAGGTGGGATTGACGGTGATGCCACCAGGCAGGCCGTCGTAGGTCAGGCGCAGCAGGCTGCGATAGCCGTACGAGAACGCGTCGGCGAAACCTTTGGTCATCTGCGTCGGATTGACGTGCCGCGTGTCCGGCTGGCCGTCCGGCGTGCCGGTGCCGTCGGCGCCCGGCGACGGATGCGTGCGATCGCCGGCGCCTTCGAAATACAGCTCGCCGCGGTTCGGCATGCCGTGCACGTACATCGCCGCGCCTTCGATCACCCAGACGATCTGCGAAGCGCCGACCGGATTGTTGGCGAACGTGCCGATGCCGGTCAGCGTCAGCTGCGAGACGCCGAGCCGTTCGTAGCCGCGCACGTAGTCGCCGGCCTCGATCGTCTGGTTGCGGTAGCGGCTGAGAAAATCCGGCACGGCGTTGTCTTCGCCGGGCAGCGTGAAGATCGCGCCGCCGGGCAACTCGTCGAGCAGCCCCGTCCTGAGCGCCTGCAGCGGTTGCGCGAGTGCGGACGGCAACGCCGACAACGCCGGATCGATGACGGTGTTCAGGCCGATCGGAATGTCCTGCGCCGGAAACGCCGGACCGAGCGTCGCGAACAGCACGTCGGACTGCAGAATCTGCAGTGGCTGGTTCGGCCGATACGAATATTCGCCGGACACCGCCCAGTCGCCGACATTGGTGTTGAAGCTGATGCCGTAGAGCTGGATGTTCTCCGGATAGTCGAGGAACAGCGTCGCGGTATCGACCGGCAGCGGTTCCTTGCCGATCGGATTGAACGCGGCGTTGAAACCCTGGCAGGCGACGAACGCGCCGACGAAGCCGGGCAGGGCCGCGTCGCGCGTGCAGCTCGCGTCGGCGGCGATGCCGCTGACCAGCGGATAGCGGCTGTGATAGTGCAGGTAATGCAGCGCGATCTCGGTGCCGTTGTTGAGCCAGTCGGCGAGATAGTTCAGGCGCAAGCCGTATTCACCGCGGTCGTGCGGCGCGCCGAAATTCTCGCCGGGCACGTAGATCGTGCGCGTCGATTGCGAGATCAGGCCGGTCAGGCCGGCCGGCCGGTATTCGCGGTTCGGGTCTTCGTTGTAGTTGCCGAGGCCGAGGATCGCGTAGCGGCCGCCGCCGGCGATGTCGCTGGTCGACAGCAGGCTGCCGGATGCCGGCAGCTTCGCGCCGCGCCAGGCGATTTGGTAAACCGCTTCGAGCGACAGCGAATCGGTCAGCGTCAGGTCGGCGACCGCGAGCGGCGTCGCCTGCTGCAGCTGACTCGGCTCGGAACCCGGCATGCCGAGTACCGGCGCGTCGAGCGGATTGAATTCCGACAGCGTGTTGAACTGCACGAGATTCGCTTCGCCCCAGTTCAGCAGCTGGTTGCCGACTTTCAGCAGCAGTTCGTGATCGCCGAAGTTGAACGAGCGCGCGACATACAGGCTGCCGAGCCGCTTGCCGGACGCGTACAGATGTTCGATCGCGCCGGCGCGCGGCGAATGCGCGGACTGGAAGCGCGTATCGGCATGGGTTTCGTCGAAGTCGGTATTGACGAAGTCGTGGAAGAACAGGCCGGACGCCTCGAACTGCCAGTCGTTCCAGAACAGGTCGAGCTTCGGCCGCAGCTGGAAGATCGCGGCGGTCGGATCGAAGCGGTCGTAGTTGAGGTTGCCGTTGTCCTCGTTGACGCCGGAGAACGCGCCGCGCGCGTCGACCAGCCGCTGGTTCGGCGCCGGATTGCCGGTCTGCGACTGGCAGTCGTCGGCCGCGCACAGATCCTGCTGGCCGGGCACCGCGAGCTTGGCGATCAGGCGCTCGTCGCGGCCCTGCACGCGCATCGCCGCGCCGAACGAGATGCGCGTGTTGAGCGTGCCGGAAACCGGCCCGGCGTCGAAGTCCAGCGCCTGTCCCGGCAGCGCCGGCAGCGCAAGCAATATGGCGGCGATCCAAGGCTTCATCGTTCTCCCCCTCGTGCGCCGGCTCCCCGCCGGTCGTTGGCGCTCGTGTTTCGCTTGACGCCAGATTTACAGTCTGTAAAGTTTATACATCCAATACACGCGCGCAAGTCTGCGTGTGCGACGCGACGGAGGAGACATGCGTTACGGACGAAACGGACTGCTGATGCTGCTCGCGCTGGCCGCGGCGATGCCGCTGGCGTCGCGGGCCGCGGCCAGCGCCGCCGAGGCGGCGAAGCTCGGCCACGAACTGACGCCGACCGGTGCCGAGGCGGCCGGCAACGCCGCCGGCACGATTCCGGCATGGGAAGGCGTCAAGCGCTTCCGCCCCGAGCAGCTCAAGGTCACGTATCAGCAGCTCGAAGACCTGCGCGCGAAGCATTCGCCGGCACTGGCGACGCTGCTCGCGCCGGACCGCATCGTCGACAAGCCGCTGTTCGTCATCACGCGCGCCAATCTCAAACAGTACGCCGGCCAGCTGACGGCCGGTCACCGCGCGCTGTTCGCGCGCGACGCCGATTACCAGATGCGCGTCTATCCGAGCGTGCGCGCGGCGTTCCTGCCGGATGCCGTCAACGCCGCGACGCGCGACAACGCGACCAAGGCGAAACTCGACGGTACCGACCGGCCGAGCGGTGCGAAGCTGGGCGTGCCGTTTCCGATTCCGAAGAACGGCGCCGAGGTGATCTGGAATCACAAGCTGCGGTTCCGCGGCGGCGCGGTGCGCCGCTTCAACAACGAAGTGATCGTCGCGCAGGACGGCAGCTACCAGCTCGCGCGCATCATCGAGGACGTGAAGTTCAAGTACGGCAATCCGAAGGAGCCGGCGCCGCTCAGCGACGGCATGATTCTGTACTACCTGCAGGAAGTGCTGGCGCCGAAGCGGATCGCCGGGCAGATGCTGCTCGTGCACGAGACCGTCGATCAGGCCGACGGCGGCCGCAACGCGTGGATCTTCAGCCCCGGCCTCGGCCGCACGCGGCGCGCGCCGAACGTCGGCTACGACAACCCGAAGACGTCGGCGGACGGTCTGATGTTCAACGACCAGACCGACATGTTCAACGGCGCGCTCGACCGTTACAACTGGAAGCTGCTCGGCAAACGCGAGATGTACATCCCGTACAACTCGACGCGCATCGTGCAGCCGGACGCGACTTACGATCGCCTGGTCCGCAAGGGTCACATCAATCCGGAATTCGCGCGCTACGAACTGCATCGCGTCTGGGTCGTCGAGGCGACGCTGAAGCCCGGTCTGCGTCATGCATTCAGCAAGCGCGTGTTCTACGTCGACGAGGACAGCTGGAGCATCGCCGCGGTCGACTGCTACGACGGACGCGGGCAACTGTGGCGCTTCCAGGAAGCGCATCTGACGACGTTTCCGTTCGTGCCGACGACGACCGGCAGCCCGGAGGTCCATTACGACCTGCCGAGCGGGCGCTATTTCGTGACCGCCAGCTTCGCCGGCGACGACTATCCGGATTTCGGCATCGATTTCGAGGACAACTATTTCCGGCCGCAGACGCTGGCGAGCCGCAAGCTCAGGAAATAGGGGGCAGGGGCGCTGTTGGGGGAAGCCTGGGGGAAGGGCGCTCAGCCGGTCACGGCCGGCTGAGCCGCTCGACCATCTCGCCGAACAGTTTCATGCCGCGCGCGCGCGAAACATCGCCGTCGCGCACGAGCTGGCGCATGCCCCAGAACGCGATCACCATCATCCACGCATAAGCCTTGGCGTCGGCTTCCTTGAGGCCGAGTTCGCGGCGCACCAGCGGTGTCCAGATGCCGGCGATCAGTTGCCAGAGCGCATCGCCGCGACCCGCCGGCAGATCGAGCGTGACCGCCTCGGCCGCCGCCACCGCTTCGGCGAGGTTCGACGGGTTGGCGGCAATCGACGCCTGCGTGCCGAGCAT
>DASSVA010000199.1:0-17725 GCA_035706385.1 Solimonas sp.
CCTGCTGCGCGTGCCGTCGCGTACGCCCGGCGTCTCGCTGCTGATCATCCGTCCGACCGACGTGCCGACCTATGTCGAATACGGCGCCGCCGATCTCGGCATCGTCGGCAAGGACGTGCTGATGGAGAACGGCAGCACCGAACTGTACGAGCCGATCGATCTCGACATCGCCAAGTGCCGGCTGTCGGTTGCCGCGAAGAAGGACGCGGCGAAGCGCGACCCGCGCCGCCGCCTGCGCGTCGCGACCAAGTATCCGGAAATCACGCGTCGCCATTTCGCCGACAAGGGCGAACAGGTCGAGATCATCAAACTGTACGGCTCGATGGAGTTGGCGCCGCTGGTCGGTCTCGCCGACGTCATCGTCGATCTGGTCGCGACCGGCGGCACGCTGCGCGCGAACGGCCTCGTCGAAACCGAGATCATCTGCCAGGTCAGTTCGCGCCTCGTCGTCAACAAGGCGGCGCTGAAGACCAAGAACAGCCAGATCACGGCGTTGCTCGACCAGATCCGCCGCGCCGGCCAGCGAGTGAAGAAGGCGGCCTGATGGCCCGGGGAATGGACATTCGGCGACTCGATACGCGCACGGCCGGTTTCGACGCGCAGCTGACGGCGCTGCTCGATCGCGCGCCGGAAACCAGCGCCGAGGTCACGCGTGTCGTCGACGGCATCGTCGCCGACATCCGCGCACGCGGCGACGCGGCGCTGATCGAGCTGACGAACCGTTTCGACCGCCGCACGTTGGCGAGCGCCGCTGAACTCGAAGTACCGAAAGCGCAATGGGCCGCTGCGTGGAACGCGCAGCCGGCCGATCTGCGCGCCGCGCTCGAAGCCGCCGCCGCGCGCATCCGCGCGTATGCCGGACACCAGACGCTCGCGCCGTTTGCGTTCACCGACGCGCTCGGCAACACGCTCGGCCAGGAAGTCCGCGCGCTCGAACGCGTCGGCATTTACGTGCCGGGCGGCAAGGCCGCGTATCCGTCGTCGGTGCTGATGAACGCGATTCCGGCGAAGGTCGCCGGCGTCGACGAAATCATCATGGTCGTGCCGGCGCCGGGCGGTGAACTGAATCCGGTCGTGCTCGCTGCCGCGCATCTCGCCGGCGTCGATCGCATCTTCACGATCGGCGGCGCGCAGGCCGTCGCCGCGCTCGCATACGGAACGAAAACGATTCCGCCGGTCGACAAGATCGTCGGTCCCGGCAATGCCTATGTCGCCGCCGCCAAGCGCGCGGTGTTCGGCCGCGTCGGCATCGATTCGATCGCCGGTCCGAGCGAAATCGTCGTCATCAGCGACGGTGGTTCCGATCCGCGCTGGATCGCGATGGATCTGTTCTCGCAGGCCGAGCACGGCGAGGATTCGGAATCGATCCTGATCTCGCCGGATGCGGATTTTCTCGGTCGCGTCGCCACGGCGATGGCCGAGCGCGTGACAAGCCTGCCGCGCGAACAGATCGTGCGCACTTCGATCGCCGAACGCGGCGCGCTGATCCTCGTGCGCGATCTCGATGAGGCCTGCGCGGTCGCGAACCGCATCGCGCCCGAGCATCTCGAACTCGCGGTCGAAACGCCGCGCGCGCTGCTGCCGAAAATCCGTCACGCCGGCGCGATTTTCGTCGGCCGTCACACGCCGGAAGCGTTCGGTGATTACTGCGCCGGTCCGAACCATGTGCTGCCGACGTCGCGCGCCGCGCGCTTTTCCAATCCGCTCGGCGTCTACGAATTCCAGAAGCGCAGCAGCCTGATCGAATGCACCGCCGACGGCGCCAGGCCGCTCGCGCAGATCGCCGGCCGCATCGCCGATGCCGAAGGTCTGCAGGCACACGCGCAGAGCGCGCGCGACCGGGGCTGAAAGCAAGGCAGAAGCGAACCGCAGATGACGCAGAAAAGCCAAAGATTTCCGGCTTTTCAATCTGTGGAATCTGCGTAATCTGCGGTTAAACGCTTTTCGCTGTGATCGCCGCGCGCAACTGCCGGTAACCCTCGACAAGGCGCGGCCCCGGACGGCCGAGATATTCCTCGCTGATCGCGACGACGCGGCCATCGCGGATTGCCACCACGTCATGCCAGTGTTCGCGGCGCAGGACGACGTCGGCACGGTACTTGTCGACTTTCACGCCGCACCAGCTCATCGCCAGCACGTCGATCGGAAACTCCGGTGTCCGCTCGGGCGCCAGCGTGTGCGTCTGCGCGTCGATGCCGTCGAGCGCGTTGTGGCCGCCGGCGCGTTCGATCAGATCGTGCACCCACGAACGGCGCGCGGCGCCGATCACCGGCTTCGGCCACCATTCGACGAGCACGCGCGGCGCCGCGTCATGCGGCGTTTGCGGCGGCATCTGCGCCTGCATGTCGGCGACCAGCCGTTCGCCGCGGCCGGCTTCACCGAGCGCGATGGCGATGCGGCGGATGTCATCGAACACGTCGTCGAGATTCTGCGGGTTGCAGACGACGAGCGGCACGCCGGACGCCGCGAACGCATCGACGATGCGTTCGTGGCCCGGCACGGTCAGCGAGGTCAGCACCAGATCCGGGCGCAGCGCGAGCGCGGCGTCGACATCGAGCTGCAGATCGCGACCGAGTTGCGGCAGCCGGCTGACGACGTCCGGCGGAAAGTCCGAATCGCTGTCGACGGCGACCAGCGTGTCCTGCAGACCGAGCGCGCAGACGATCTCGGTGTTCGAGCAGGTATGCGAGACGACGCGCATCGAACCGCGGTTCAGCGCTCGAGCGTGGCGAGGGCCTTGCGCGCCTCGCGCGCCCAGATGCGCTGCAGCCCTTTGACGAACAGGCCGCCGAGTCCCGGCACGCGGCTGTCGAAACGGATCACGTAATCGACTTCGGTGCCGCCCGGCACGGCCTTGAAACGGATCGTGCCGCGGTGATGTTTCAGCGGCCCGCCGCGCACGATCGCGTAATCGATTCGCGCCGGGCGTTCGAAGACGACGATCTCCTCGTCGAACGACAACGGGCCCGGACCGATGCGGCGAATCGAACCGACGCCGTCCGGTTCGGCGCCGTCGGCCGTGCGGACGATCGTGCAGCGCGCGCCGAACAGCGAAACGAACTGATGGTGATCGGCGAAGAACGCGAACACCGTGTCGAGCGGCGCGTGAACCTGTTCGCTGATGCGGACTTCGTGCTTGCCGACGTGGGGTTCAGGCATGTGCGTGCTCGCTGGGTGGTGGCCGATGGAAGTTGCGACTCTAGCAGCGCGCGCCGGCAAAAAAACCGATAATGCGCGCGGGAGTCGGCCGGACAATCGCCGCTGCATCCGCAGGGGAGGAAAGTCCGGGCTCCACAGGGCAAGATGCCAGGTAACGCCTGGGCGGCGCGAGCCGACGGAAAGTGCAACAGAGAACAGACCGCCTACGTCTCGCAAGAGGCCGGCAAGGGTGAAACGGTGCGGTAAGAGCGCACCGCGGTTCCGGTAACGGAAACGGCACGGCAAACCCCATCGGGAGCAAGACCAAATAGGGAAGGGGCCGCCGGCAACGGCGGAACGCGTGGCCCACGCGCCTTCCGGGTAGGTCGCTGGAGCGCCGCAGCGATGCGGCGCCTAGAGGAATGATTGTCGGGACGCGCAAGCGTTCGCACAGAACCCGGCTTACAGGCCGACTCCCCCTTTTTTCTCTCCACGCGCTTTTGCCGGCTGCGCCCTCGAGTGCGGCGCCTTCGTGATGAAACATTTAATTTAATGATGAAAGAGACGAATTTATCTCGTCGGGCCCGCCTGTGCCGGAGCCGCTCCAAAACTGAAGTCTTCCTGAACGAAAACGCCACCGCAGCCACGAGGCGTCAAGCTTTTCACTTGAAGTTATTCGGCTAAATCAGTGTTTGCAAAAGAGATTGTTTGAAAGCAATTGCGATGGATCGTAAGCCGCTGTTTTTATTGAGAACCGCGCTTGCACGAGGGGGGGTGGTGGGATATAGTCGCTTTCAAGTGGTGGAAAGTGGGAGAAAGTGGGGGACGCCTCACAACGCGCATGCTGTTTTCCGGGTCACATCATCTTTCGATTGACGAGAAAGGCCGCCTGGCCGTCCCGGCGCGCTTTCGCCAGCACCTGTCCGAGCGTTGCGGCGGGCAGCTGGTCGTGACCCGCGGCCCGAATCCCTGCCTCGAAATCTTTCCGGCACCCGAGTTCGAGCGTCTGGCCAGCGACATCGAGAACATGCCCGACCAGCTCGAGGCCGAGGACATCAAGGCCATCATGATCGGCTTCGCGGCCGAGGCCGAAATGGACAAGCAGGGGCGCATCCTGATTCCGCCGAACCTGCGCAAGGCGGCCAAGCTCGAAGGCGCGGTCGTGCTGATGGGCCAGATCCGCCGCTTCGACCTGTGGTCGGCGGGCGAATGGGAAACGCGCTTCGGCGAAGGCTCGACACTGTTCGCGGCACGCGCCGACGCGTTCCGGACCTTGAAGCGGTGAGCGGCGGCGATGCCATTCGACCTCGCGCCTGCCTGTTACCGGAGCGGGCCTGACGCCGCCATGCGCCTGCATCGTCCGGTGATGCTCGATGAAGCCGTCGCCGGCCTTGCGGTCCGCGAAGACGGTGTTTATGTCGATTGCACGTTCGGTCGCGGCGGTCACAGCGCCGCGATCCTCGCCTGTCTCGGCGCGCAGGGACGCCTGCACGCGTTCGATCAGGATCCGCAGGCCGTCGTCCATGCGCGCGAACGTTTCGGCGACGAGCCGCGCCTGACGATCCACCATCGCAATTTCGCCGAGCTGGCGCGCACCGCCGCGGACAGCGGCATCGCCGGCCGCATCGACGGCGTGCTGATGGATCTCGGCGTGTCGTCGCCGCAGCTCGACGATGCGACGCGCGGCTTCAGCTTCAGCAAGAGCGGTCCGCTCGACATGCGGATGAATCCGCAGGCCGGCGAATCGGCGGCGGACTGGCTCGCGCAGGCCGGTGAAGCGGAGATCGCCGACGTGCTGTGGCGCTACGGCGACGAGCGCAACAGCCGGCGCATCGCGCGGCGCATCGTCGAGACACGTACCGCGACGCCGCTGACGACGACCGCGCAGCTCGCCGACCTGATCGCGTCGGTGCCGGGTCCGCGTTCGCGCCACATCCATCCGGCGACGCGCAGCTTCCAGGCGATCCGCATCCACATCAATCGCGAGCTCGACGTGCTCGGCGAAGGTCTGCGGCAGGCGGTCGAGGTGCTGGCGCCGGGCGGCAGGCTGGTCGTCATCGCGTTTCATTCGCTCGAAGACCGCATCGTCAAGCGCTACCTGCGCGATGCCGCGCGCAGCGAAACGCCGACGCTGAAGCTGCACGGCAAGCAGTTCCCGGGCAGCGAGGAAGCCGGCGCGAACATCCGCGCGCGCAGCGCCGTGCTGCGCATCGCCGAGCGTCTGCCGTGAGCGTGCCGACGAAACGCGGCGCGCTGCTGATTCCGCTGACGCTGATCGTCGCGATCGTCGTCTCGGCGCTCGCGGTCGTGCGCACCAAGCACGAGAATCGCGGGCTGGTGACGGAGCTCGAAGGCCTGCGCGGCGAACGCGAGCGGCTCGACATGGAATGGGCGCAGCTGCAGCTCGAAGAGGCGACGCTCGCCAACAACAATCGCGTCGAGCATATCGCGCGCAATCAGCTCGGCATGACCGAGCCGCACGATTACGTGATCGTCGAGGACAAGCCGTGAGGACGCGTCGCACCTCGTCCGCGCCGGCGGCGGCGCCGGTCGGCGGCTGGCGCCGCGGCTTCGTGCTCGGCGCGCTCGCGCTCGGTGCCGTCGTCGTGTTCGGCCGCGCGTTCCAGCTCGAAGTCATCGACCAGGATTTCCTCGCTGCCGAAGGCAGCAAGCGCTCGATCCGCGACGTGACGATTCCCGCGCATCGCGGTGCGATCGTCGATCGCCGCGGCGAGCCGCTCGCGCTGTCGGCGCCGGTCGAATCGCTGTGGGCGGTGCCACAGGCGCTGCTCGACGCGCCGCGCTACGTCGACGCCGTCGCCAGGCTGCTCGGCCGCAAGCCGGCCGAACTGCGCAAGTTCCTGCAGGCGCGCGCCGACCGCAAGTTCGTCTACATCAGCGATCCGCTGTCGCCGGCCGAGGCCAAGCGCGTGCTGTCGCTCGGCGCGCCCGGTGTGTTCTCCGATCCGTCGTACGCGCGCTATTACCCGGCCGGTGAAGTCGCCGGCCAGGTCGTCGGCTTCTGCGGACGCGACGGCACCGGCCTGGAGGGCATCGAGAAAGCGCAGGAATCGGTGCTGACCGGCAAGCAGGGTTCGCGCCGCGTGATCCGCGATCGCGCCGGCCATATCGTCGAGGACAATCTCAAGTTCGTCGAAGCGCAATCCGGCGAGGACGTGCAACTGACGATCGACCTGCGCATCCAGTACCTCGCGTACCGCGAGCTCAAGGAGGCGGTCGCCGAACGCAAGGCCAAGGGCGGCACGATCGTCATCGCCGACAGCGCGACCGGCGAGATTCTGGCGATCGCCTCGCAGCCCGGTTTCAATCCGAACAATCCCGGTGAGCGGCGGCCGCCGGGCACGCGGCTGCGCGCCGTCACCGATCTCTACGAGCCGGGTTCGACCGCCAAGCCGCTGCTGGTCGCGCAGGCGCTCGAACTCGGCCTGTTCCAGCCGACCAGCACGATCGACATCGGCCCCGGCTGGTTCAAGGTCGGCGCGCTGACGGTGCGCGACGAACACGCGACCGGCGTGCTCGATCTGACGACGATCCTCGCCAAGTCGAGCAACGTCGGCGCGGCGAAGATCGGCCTGACGATCGGTGCTGAAGCGGTGTGGTCCGGGCTGCAGCGCTTCGGCATCGCCGAGCCGCTGTACATGTCGTTCCCCGGCGAGGCGAACTCGGTGCTGCGCCACTACAGCGAATGGGGCCAGATCGCGACCGCGACCGCATCGTACGGTTACGGCTGGTCGACCAATGCGCTGCACGAAGTGCGCGCGTACGCGGCGCTCGCCAACGACGGACTGATGCCGCATCTGCGGCTGATCAAGAACGCGCCGCCGGTGCCGCCGCAGCGTGCGATCTCGGCACGCACCGCGCGCGAAGTCCGGCGCATGCTCGAAAACGTCGTCGCGCCGGGCGGCAGCGCGACGCGCGCGGCGATCCAGGGCTATCAGGTCGCCGGCAAGACCGGCACCGCGCGCAAGCTGTCCGACAGCGGCGTCTACGACGCGACGCGGCACATGGCGCTGTTCGTCGGCATGGTGCCGGCGGAGAATCCGCGCCTCGTCGGTCTCGTCATCATCGACGAGCCGGGCGACGGCCGCTATTACGGCGGTCTCGCCGCGGCGCCGGTGTTCGCCAGCGTCATGCAGGGTGCGGCGCGCCTGTTGCAGATCTCGCCGGACGGCACGCGCACGCCGGATCTCGCGCCGCCGAGCGCGCCGGGTGCGGGCATGCCGACGATGGTCAAGGTCAACGCGAGAACGCGGCGATGAGCACGGCCGCCTGCTCGCTGAAGACACTGCTCGCCGGCTACGACGCGCCGGCGCCGGATTTCGACGTGACCGGCGTCGAGATCGATTCGCGCCGCGTGTCGCCGGGCGATCTGTTTCTCGCGTGCAAGGGCAGCGGCGCGGCACGCAGCGCGACGCACGGCCTGTCGTTCATCGAACAGGTCCTGCAACGCGGCGCCGCGGCGGTCGCGTGGGAGCCGGCGCCCGGCATCGCCGAACCGGACATCGGCGTACCGCAGGTGCCGGTGCCGCGGCTTTCGCAGCGCGCCGGCGAAATCGCCGCGCGCTTCCACGGTGAACCGTCGCGGCATCTGTTCTGCGTCGGCGTGACCGGCACCGACGGCAAGACCTCGACCGCGTATCTGATCGCGCAGGCGTTCGACGCGCTGCGGCAGCCGTGCGGCTATCTCGGCACGATCGGCATGGGCCGCGTCGGCGCGCTCGACGCCAATACGCATACGACGCCGGATCCGGTGCGGCTGCAGCAGTGGCTCGCGCAGATGCGCAGCGAAGGCGTGCGCGCGATCGCGATGGAAGTTTCGTCGCACGCGCTCGATCAGGCGCGCGTCGCCGGCACACTGTTCCGCACCGCGGTACTGACCAACGTCACGCGCGACCATCTCGATTATCACGGCACGGTCGAAGCTTATGCCGCGGCCAAGCGCCGGCTGTTCGAACGCGACGAACTCGTCACCGCGGTGCTCAATCGCGACGATGCCTGCGGCCGCGAATGGATCGCCGCGCAGCGCGACCGCATCGAGGTCATCGCCTACGGCATCGACGGCGAATCGCCGGCGACGCCGCATCTGATCGCGCGCGATGTCGCGCTCGACGCGAACGGCCTGCGCTTCACCGTCGACAGCCATCTCGGCCGCGCGCAGATCGGCAGCCGCCTGCTCGGGCGCTTCAACGTCCACAACCTGCTCGCGGCGCTCGGCGCGCTGGTCAGCCACGGCATTGCGCTGGACGCGGCCGCCGCCGCGCTCGAACGCGCGCAGACCGTGCCCGGTCGCATCGAAGGGTTTCGCGGTCCGGACGCGGCGCCGCTGGTCGTCGTCGATTACGCGCACACGCCCGAAGCGCTGCGTCAGGTGTTGAGCGCCGTTCGCGCGCATACCGCGGGCCGGCTGATCTGCGTGTTCGGTTGCGGCGGCGATCGCGATCGCGGCAAACGGCCGCTGATGGGCGCCGCCGCCGCCGAACTCGCCGACCGCGCGATCGTCACCGATGACAACCCGCGCAGCGAAAGCCCGCAGGCGATCGTTGCCGAGATCGTCGAAGGTGCGAAGCGTCTCACGTCTCACGCCGCACGCCTGACGATCGTCCACGACCGCGCCGAGGCGATCCGCTCAGCCGTCGCCGATGCCGCACGCGACGACGTCGTCGTCGTCGCCGGCAAGGGCCACGAGGACTATCAGATCTACGGCAGCGACGTGCGCGCGTTCAGTGATCGTGCGTTCGTCGCGAATCTCGTCGGCATGGAGGTGCGCGCGTGATGTTCGCGCTCTCCGAGCTGGTCGCGCCGCTGCATGCCGAACTTCGCGGCCGCGATCTGCGATTCACGCAGGTGTCGACCGACAGCCGCGCGGCGCTCGACGGCGCGCTGTTCGTCGCGCTGCGCGGCGAGCGCTTCGACGGCCACGCGTTCGTCGCGCAGGCACGCGCCGCCGGCGCGGTCGCGGCGCTGGTGTCGACGTTCGTCGACGTCGATCTGCCGCAACTGAAAGTCGCCGACACGCTGGCCGGCCTGCAGCGGATGGCGGCGCTGTGGCGCGCGCGCTTCGACATGCCGGTGGTCGCGGTGACCGGCAGCAACGGCAAGACCACGACCAAGCAGATGCTGGCGGCGATGTTCGCGAGCCGCGGCCCGGTGCTGGCGACCGAAGGCAATCTCAACAATCACATCGGCGTGCCGCTGACGTTGCTGAAGCTGCGCGGCGGACACCGCACGGCGGTGATCGAGATGGGCGCGAACCACGCCGGCGAAATCGCGTTGCTGGCGTCGCTCGCCAAGCCCGACGTCGGCATCGTCACGCAGGCCGGCGATGCGCATCTCGAAGGCTTCGGTTCGCGCGCCGGCGTCGCCAGCGCCAAGGGCGAACTGTTCGCGTCGCTCGGCCAAAACGGCATCGCCGTGATCAACGCCGACGACGACTATGCGCCGTTGTGGACGACACTCGCCGGCGACACGCCGATCATCCGCTTCGGCTTCGCCGAGACCGCCGACGTGCGCGCGATGCACGTCGAGCCGCAGGCCGGCGCCGGCACGCGCTTCACGCTGGTGACGCCGCAAGGCCGCGCCGAACTTTCGTTGCCGATGCCCGGCCGCCACAACGTCATGAACGCGCTCGGCGCGGCCGCGTGCGGCGTCGCGCTGGGACTCGACCCGGCGCAGATCGCGATCGGCCTGTCGCGCAGCGAAGGCGCCGGCGGCCGCCTGAGCTGGAAAACCACGCGCCACGGCGCACGCCTGCTCGACGACAGCTACAACGCCAATCCCGGCTCGCTGCGCGCCGGCCTCGATCTGCTCGCCGAACTGCCGGGTCGCCGCTGGCTGGTGCTCGGCAACATGGCCGAGCTCGGCGAAAACGCCGCGCAGTTGCATGCCGAAGCCGGCGTCGCCGCGAAGCGGCTCGGCATCGAACGCCTGTTCGCGGTCGGTGCGCTCGCCGCCGAGTCGGCGCGCGCGTTCGGCGACGGCGGCGCGCATTTCGAAGACACCGAACAACTCGCGGCCGCGCTCGCGCCGCAACTCGACAGAACCGTCACCTTGCTGGTGAAAGGCTCGCGGTCGGCGCACATGGAACGCGTCGTCGCGGCACTGACCGGCGAGCCGTCGACCGGGGGGACGCACTAGTGCTCTATCACCTCGCGGAATTTCTCAGGCAATACGTCAGCGGCTTCAACGTCTTCACGTACCTGACGCTGCGCAGCGTGCTTGGCGTGCTGACCGCGCTGGTGTTCTGCTTCTCGTTCGGGCCGCTGATGATCGAGCGGCTCTACCGGTTCAAGTTCGGCCAGCCGGTGCGCGACGACGGGCCGCAGTCGCACCTCAAGAAGACCGGTACGCCGACGATGGGCGGCGTGCTGATCCTCGGCGCGATCGCGGTGTCGACGTTGCTGTGGGCCGATCTCGACAATCGTTTCGTCTGGTTCGCGCTGGTCGTCACGCTGGCGTTCGGCGCGGTCGGCTTCGCCGACGACTACATCAAGATCAAGTACAAGGATCCGAAAGGGCTGCCGGCGCGCAAGAAATATTTCTGGCTGTCGCTGGTCGGCTTCGGCGTCGCGGCGGCGATGTACTGGACCGCGAAGACGCCGACCGAGACGACGCTGATCTTCCCGTTCCTCAAGAACGTGTCGATCTCGCTCGGCGTGTTCTTCATTCCGTGGGCGTATCTGGTGATCGTCGGCAGCAGCAACGCCGTCAATCTCACCGACGGCCTCGACGGTCTGGCGATCATGCCGACGGTGCTGGTCGCGTCGGCGCTGGCGATCTTCGCGTACGCGAGCGGCAACGCGAAGTTCGCGACCTATCTCGGCATTCCGTTCATCAGCGGCGCCGGCGAGCTGGCGATCTTCTGCACGGCGATCGCCGGTGCCGGCCTCGGCTTTCTGTGGTTCAACGCGTATCCGGCGCAGGTCTTCATGGGCGACGTCGGCGCGCTCGCGCTCGGCGCAGCGCTCGGCGTCGTCGCCGTGCTGGTCCGGCAGGAAATCGTGCTGGCGATCATGGGCGGCATCTTCGTCGCCGAGACGGTATCGGTCGCGCTGCAGGTCGGCTACTTCAAATACAGCGGCGGCAAACGCATCTTCCGCATGGCGCCGCTGCACCATCACTACGAGCTCAAGGGTTGGCCCGAGCCGAAGATCATCGTCCGTTTCTGGATCATCACGCTGGTGCTGGTGCTGATCGGCCTTGCGTCGCTGAAGGTGCGCTGATGGAAAAGCACATGAGGCGTGAAGTGGGAGGCGGGAGGCGATACGACGGGCGGTGCGTACTCGTCGTCGGGCTCGGCGTGTCCGGCGTTTCGACCTTGCGCTATCTCGTACGGGAAGGTGCGCAACTCGTCGTCACCGATTCGCGCGCGGCGCCGAACGGCATCGACGAATTGCGTGCGCAATATCCACAACTCGAATTCCATCTCGGTGCGTTCTCGGCGCCGCAGCCGCTGTCGCAGTTCGCGATGGCGGTCGTCTCGCCGGGCGTGGCGCTCGACGAGCCGTTTGTGCGGGAACTCGCCGCCGCCGGCGTCGAGATCGTCGGCGATGTCGAACTGTTCGCGCGAGCGGTCAATGCGCCTCACGCCTCACGCCTCACGCCTCACGTGATCGGCATCACCGGCAGCAACGGCAAGAGCACGGTGACGACGCTGGCCGGCGAAATGGCGAAGGCCGCCGGTTTGCGCGTCGCGGTCGGCGGCAATCTCGGCACGCCGGCGCTCGATCTGCTCGCCGACGACGTCGAGCTGTACGTGCTCGAATTGTCGAGCTTCCAGCTCGAGACCACGCACAGCCTGCGCTGCGCGGCGGCGACGATCCTGAACCTGTCGCAGGATCATCTCGACCGCCACGGCACGATGGCGCATTACGGCGCGATCAAGGCACGGATCTTCAATGGCTGCGCGCATGCGATCGTCAATCGCGACGATGAAGCCGTGATGCGCGAGGCGGCAGGCATGAGGTGTGAAACGCGCATCGTCACGTTCGGCCTCGACGCGCCGCAGGATGGTCAATACGGCCTGCGCGAGATCGACGGTGAGCGATGGCTGTGTGCGGGCGCCTCGCGCCTCGTGCCTCATGCCTCACTCAAGATCTTCGGCCTGCACAACGCCGCGAACGCGCTGGCTGCGCTCGCGCTCGCCGATGCTGTCGGCATCGCGCGCGACGCGAGCCTGCGCGCGTTGCGCGACTTCGGCGGCCTGCCGCATCGCTGCGAATTCGTCGCGCGCGTCGCCGACGTCGATTACTTCAACGATTCGAAAGGCACCAACGTCGGTTCGACGCTCGCGGCGCTCAACGGCCTGCCGGCGCCGATCGTCTGGCTCGGCGGCGGCCAGGGCAAGGGACAGTCGTTCGTCGAACTGCGCGAGGCATTGGCGCGCAAGGGTCGCGCGGCGGTGCTGTTCGGCGAGGACGCCGAAACGATCGCGCGCGACGTGTTCGGCGCGCTGCCGGTCTGGCGCGAAACGGACATGAGCGGTGCGCTGTGCCGCGCGCGACAGCTCGCCGAGCCGGGCGATCGCGTGCTGCTGTCGCCGGCGTGCGCGAGCTTCGATCAGTTCAGGAGCTATGTCGATCGCGGCGAGCAGTTCCGCGCCGCGGTGAGGGCGCTCGCATGAACGCCGCGATGGGCTGGGGCATTCCGAAGACGCGGTTCGGCATCGACAACTGGCTGTGCGGTGCGGTCGTCGTGCTGTTGTTGTGGGGCTTGGTGATGGTCGCGTCGGCATCGGTCGCGCAGGCCGAGAAGCTGACCGGCGATCCGTTCCATTTCTTTTTCCGGCAGTTGCTGTTCATGGTGATCGGCGGTGCGATCGGCTTCGCGATGTACTGCGTGCCGATGCGGCAGTGGCAGCGCAGCAGCACCTGGCTCTTCATCTTCGCGCTCGGCCTGCTGGTGCTGGTGCTGGTGCCGGGTGTCGGCGTCAAGGTCAATGCCGCGCGGCGCTGGATCGATCTGGGATTGTTCCGGCTGCAGGCGTCGGAGCCGGTGCGGCTGGCGCTGATCATCTACGTCGCCAGTTACATCACGCGGCGCCAGCAGCAGTTGCAGACCAGCTTCAAGGGGCTGGCGATGCCGGTCGTCGCGGTGATGCTGCCGTGCGTGCTGCTGTTGATGGAGCCGGACTTCGGCGCGACGGCGATCCTGCTCGGCGTCGTGTTCCTGATGCTGTTTCTCGGCGGCGCACGCGTGCATTACTACCTCGCGTTCGTCGGCTTCGCGGCGATGGGGCTGGTGATGATCGCGGTCGCGGCGCCGTATCGCGTCAAGCGCATGCTGAATTTCATGGACCCGTGGGCCGACGTCGAGAACGCCGGCTGGCAGCTCGCGCAATCGCTGATCGCGGTCGGCCGTGGCGAATGGACCGGCGTCGGCCTCGGCAACAGCGTGCAGAAGCTGTTGTACCTGCCGGAGATGCACACCGATTTCATCTTCGCGATTCTCGCCGAGGAGTTCGGTCTGCTCGGCATCACGATCCTGATCACGCTGTTCGGCATCGTCGTCTGGCGCGGCTTCGCGATCGCGCGCCGCGCCGAGCTCGACGGCCGCCGTTTCTCCGCGTACGTCTGCTACGGCCTGTCCGGCTGGCTCGGCTTGCAGGCGCTGATCAACATGGCCGTCAACATGGGCCTGCTGCCGACCAAGGGCCTGACCCTGCCGCTGCTGAGCTACGGCGGCTCGTCGCTGCTGACGGTCTGCGCGCTGCTCGGACTGATCCTGCGCGTCGATTACGAGAACCGCGCGGCGGCGTTCGGCGTGACCTCGGCCGAAGACGGCGTCGCGCGGCCGCGGCGGCGCCCGTCGGTCAATGCCGAGCGCGTGACCTGGACGGAGGCGCAGCCATGAAGTTCGTGATCATGGCGGGCGGCACCGGCGGGCACGTCTATCCGGCGCTCGCCGTCGCGCAGGAACTGCGCGCGCGCGGCCACGAAATCGTCTGGATGGGCGCGCCGGACAGTTTCGAGGCGCGCGTCGTGCCGCAGCACGGCTTCGCGATCGACTTCATCCGCGTCTCCGGTCTGCGCGGCAAGGGCATCGTCAAGCTGCTGAAGGCGCCGCTGCTGATCATGCGCGCCGTGCGCGAGGCGCTGACGATCCTGCGCGCGCGCGCGCCGGCCGCGGTCGTCGGCTTCGGCGGTTTCGCGGCCGGCCCCGGCGGACTCGCGGCCTGGCTCGGCGGCCGGCCGCTGGTCGTGCACGAACAGAACGCCGCGGCCGGCATGACGAACCGCTTTCTCGCGCGCGTCGCGAAGGCCGTGCTGCAGGCGTTTCCGCAGACGTTCAGGAACGGCGAGACGGTCGGCAATCCGGTGCGCAGCGGCTTTGCCGAACTGCCGCCGCCGGCGACGCGGCTCGCGCACGAAGGTCCGATGCGGTTACTGGTGATCGGCGGCTCGCAAGGCGCGCGCGCGCTCAACGAGCAACTGCCGAAAGCACTCGCGCTGCTGCCGCGCGAACGGCGTCCGCAGGTTCGCCACCAGGCCGGCCGCACGCTCGACGTCGCGCAGGCCGCGTATCGCGACGCGCAGGTCGATGCCGACGTGACGGCGTTCATCGACGACATGCCGGCGGCGTTCGCGTGGGCCGATCTCGTCGTCTGCCGCGCCGGTGCGTCGACGATCGCCGAAGTCAGCGCCGCCGGCAACGCGACGATTCTCGTGCCGTTCCCGTTCGCGGTCGACGACCACCAGACGCGCAACGCCGCGTATCTGGTCGATGCCGGCGCGGCGCTGCTGATGCCGGAGAACACGCTCGATGCCGCGCAGCTCGCGCAGCGGCTCGGCGAACTGCTGGCCGATCGTGGCCGTTTGCAAAACATGGCCGATGCCGCGCGCGCGAAGGCGTGGACCAATGCGACGCAAACGATCGCCGACGCCTGTCTGCGGGCGGCCGGAGCGTCGGCATGAGCGCGACGATCAACCCGACGCTGGCGATGCGCCGCGTGCGCCGCATCCACATGCTCGGCATCGGCGGCTCCGGCATGGCCGGCATCGCCGAAGTGCTGATCAATCTCGGTTATCAGGTCAGCGGCACGGACCTGAAGGACAGCCCCGCGACGCGGCGCTTGCGCGAACTCGGCGCGACGATCTTCATCGGCCACGCCGAGCAGAACGCCGAAGGCGCCGATGCGATCGTCGTGTCGACCGCCGTCAAGGCGGGCAATCCGGAAGTCGTCTATGCGCACGCGCAGCGCATTCCGGTCGTGCGCCGCGCCGAGATGCTCGCCGAGCTGATGCGTTTCCGTTACGGCATCGCGATCGCCGGCACGCATGGCAAGACGACGACGACCAGCCTCGTCGCCAGCGTGCTCGCCGAAGGCGGCCTCGATCCGACCTACGTGATCGGCGGCAAGCTCAAGTCCGCCGACGCCAACGCGCGTCTCGGCGAAGGCCATTACCTGGTCGCCGAGGCCGACGAGAGCGATGCGTCGTTCCTGCATCTGTCGCCGATGATCGCCGCCGTCACCAACATCGACGCCGACCATCTCGAAACCTACGCGCACGATTTCCGCAAACTGCGCGCGGCGTTCGTCGAGTTCCTGCATCGCCTGCCGTTCTACGGTCTGGCGGTGATGTGCATCGACGATCCGGTCGTCCGCGAGCTGCTCAACGATGTCGGCCGGCCGGTGCTGACCTACGGCTTCGCCGACGACGCCGACCTGCGCGCGTGCGATGTGCGCGCCGAAGGCAGCGGCGCGCATTTCGCGGTCTGTTTCGCCGACGGCCACGAGACACGGCGCGAGGAGTTCCATCTCAATCTTCCGGGTGAGCACAACGTGCAGAACGCGCTCGTCGCGATCGCGATTGGTCGCGAGCTCGGCGTGTCGTTCGACGCGATGCGCCGTGCGCTGTCCGGTTTCGGCGGCGTCGGTCGCCGCTGCGAGCCGCACGGCGAATTGCCGCTGCCGAACGGGCATTTCGTGCTGGTCGACGATTACGGACATCATCCGCGCGAGATCGCGGCGACGTTCCAGGCGATGCGCGCGGCGCATCCGCAGCGGCGTCTGGTCGTCGCGTTCCAGCCGCACCGCTATACGCGCACGCGCGATCTGTTCGAGGACTTCGCGGCGATCCTCGCCGAGGCCGACGCGCTGCTGCTGGCGGAGGTCTATGCGGCCGGCGAAGCGCCGATCGAAGGCGCCGACGGTCGCGCGCTGGCGCGGGCGATCCGCGCGCGCGGCCAGGTCGAACCGGTGTTCGTCGCCAGCGTCGCCGAACTGCCGGACGCGCTCGCGCATGTGCTGCGCGACGGCGATCTGCTGTTGACGATGGGCGCCGGCGACATCGGCGGTTTGCCGGCGACATTGCAGAAGCAGTTCGGAGCTGCGCGATGAACGCCGCCGCGCGCGAGACACGGATCGCGGTGCGCGGTCTGCTGCGCGACGACGAGCCGATGTCGCGGCATACGTCGTGGCGCGTCGGCGGTACCGCCGACCGTTATTTCGAACCGGCCGACCGCGACGATCTGGCGAATTTCGTCGCGAGCCTGCCGGCCGGCGAGCCGCTGCTGTGGATCGGCCTCGGCAGCAATCTGCTGGTCCGCGACGGCGGCGTGCGCGGCACCGTGATCGGCCTGCACGGCGCGCTCGACGAATTGCGCATGGAGTCGGACGACGCCTCACGCCTCACGCCTCACGCCTCACGCATTTATGCTGAGGCCGGCGTGCATTGCGCGCGCCTCGCGAAATTCGCGGTCGGCGCGAAGCTCGCCGGTGGCGGCTTCTTCGCCGGCATTCCCGGCACGGTCGGCGGCGCGCTGGCGATGAATGCCGGTGCGCACGGCGGCGAGACCTGGGACGTCGTGCGCGAAGTCGAAGTGATGCGTCGCGACGGCACGACCGCGTGGCTGTCGAAAAGCGCGTTCCGCTACGGCTATCGTCATGTCGAATCGCCTGCAGGTGTCGCCGGTTTCGTCGCCGCGCGTTTCGCATTCGAAGCGGACACCGACGGCCGTGCCGAAGCCGACATGAAAGCGTGGCTGGCGCGGCGCAAGGCGACGCAGCCGGTCGGCCGGCCGACCGCCGGCAGCACGTTCCGCAATCCGCCCGGCGATCACGCCGCGCGACTGATCGAACACTGCGGCCTCAAGGGCCATCGCATCGGCGGCGCGACCGTCTCGACCCTGCACGCGAATTTCATCGTCACCGACGAGACCGCGCGCGCGGCCGATGTCGAACGGTTGATCGCGCACATCCGCCAGACGGTGCGGACAAGAACCGGTATCGAACTCGAGCCCGAAGTTCGCGTCGTCGGAGAAGCGGCATGAGGCGCACGACGAATCCGAAGGACTTCGGCCGCGTCGCCGTGCTGGCAGGAGGGTGGTCCTCCGAACGTCAGGTCGCGCTGTGGAGCGGCGAGGGCATTCATGCGGCGCTGGTGGCCAAAGGCGTCGATGCGACGCTGGTCGATGCGACGCCGCAGATCGTGCTGAATCTCGGCGAGCAAGGCTACGACCGCGTCTTCAACATCCTGCACGACACCGGCGGCGAAGACGGCACGGTGCAGGCGGTGCTCGACCTGCAGAAGATTCCGTACACCGGCAGCGGTGTGCTGGCGTCGGCGCT
>DASSVA010000200.1:0-6493 GCA_035706385.1 Solimonas sp.
CGTCGGTGCGGAGTATCAGGCGTGCCGTGCCGCCTGCGCGGCCCTGGCCTGTTCGAACTTCCGCTTGCCCGGCAGCGTGCCCATCATCTTGCAGATGATGCCGAGCATCACCTCGTCGGCGCCGCCGCCGATCGAGACGATCCGCGTGTCGCGATACGCGCGCGCGACGGGGTTGTCCCACATGTAGCCCTGGCCACCCCAGAACTGCAGGCAGGCGTCGGTCACCTCGCGCGACACGCGGCCGACTTTCAGCTTGCACATGCTGGCGAGCATCGCGATGTGCTCGGGCGTGTGCTTGCCGCTCAGATAATCCTCGGTGGTCTGGTAGACCAGCGCCTTCAGCGCTTCGACTTCGGTGCGCAGTTCGGCGAGGCGGAAGTGCACGTACTGGTTGTCGAGCAATGACTGGCTGAACGCCTGGCGCTGGCCGGTATAGGCGATCGTCTCGTCGATGACGTTGAACAGACCGTCGATGCCGCTCGCCGCGCCGAACAGGCGTTCCTCCTGGAACTGCAGCATCTGGTAGGTGAAGCCCATGCCTTCCTGGCCGATCAGGTTGCGCGCCGGCACGCGCACGTCGTCGAGAAAGATCATCGCCGTGTCGGACGCGCGCATGCCGAGCTTGTCGAGCCTGGTCTTGCGGTCGATGCCTTTCGCATCCATCGGCACGACGATCAGGCTCTTGTTCAGATGCGGCTTGCCGTCGGACGTGTTGACCAGCATGCAGGCCCAGTCGGACTGCGTGCCGTTGGTGATCCACATCTTCGAGCCGCTGATGACGTAGTCGCCGCCGTCCTTGCGCGCGCTGGTCTTGATGTTCGCGACATCGGAACCGGCGCCGGCTTCGGACACGGCGATCGACACGACCATCTCGCCCTTGATCGCCGGCTCCAGATATTCCTTGCGCAATTCGTTCGAGCCGAAGCGCGCCAGCGCCGGCGTCGCCATGTCGGTCTGCACGCCGATCGCCATCGGCAGCGAACCGCAGCGGCAATGACCGAGCGCTTGCGCGAACACGACTTCGTATGAGTAGTCGAGCCCGAGTCCGCCGTACTGCGTCGGCTTGGTGATGCCGAGCAGGCCGAGATCGCCCATCTTCTTCATCACCTCGTGCGCGGGGAATATTCCGGCTTTCTCCCACGCGTCGACCTGCGGGTTCAGCTCTTCGGTGACGAAGGTCTTGACGGTGCGGTACAGCTCCGTGTGTTCGTGTGTAAGTTGCATTACCGCAGCTCCGGAATATTGGCGAGCGACTGTTATACGGGCTCGGCATTTTCCACGTCAACGTGGGCAGAGAATCGTGGAGCGCGTCGGAAACGAGGCTTACCGTCCAGGCGTATCGTGATGTCTGCCAGCGTCGCGCATCGGCAGCTTGCCGAGCTGCAGTTCGAACATCAGCGGCCAGCGCTTGCCGGTCACGTAATAGCGGTCGCGCGCGGCGTCGTAGGCGATGCCGTTCAGCACATCATCGCCCGCATCCCAGTCCGCGGGTTTGGTGAAGCGCTCGACCAGCGCGCCGAGTTCCAGCCAGCCGACGACCGCGCCGTCGTCCGGATCGATGATCGCGATGCGGTCCTGCTGCCAGACGTTCGCGAAGATCAGACCGTGCGCGTATTCGAGTTCGTTGAGTCGCGTGACCGGCATCGCGCCGTCATGCACCGCGATCGTCCGGTGGATGCTGAAGTCGTCGGGGTCGCGAAAAAAAATCGTCGCGCTGCCGTCGCTCATGATCAGCTGCCGGTCGTCATGCGTGAGACCCCAGCCCTCGCCGTCGTAATGCAGGACTTCGATCACGTTGAGCGCGTCGTCATAGACCACCGCCGCGTGTTCACGCCACGTCAGCTGATAGATGCGGCCGCCGAAACAGGTCGCGCCTTCGCCGAACACGGTGCGCGGCAGCGCATGACGCGCGAGCAGCTTGCCGCTCGCGATTTGCCTGCGAATTAGCGCGGAAACGCCGTACAGGCCGATGCTCTCGACCATCGTGCCATCGCATATCGCAAGGCCTTCCGTGAACGATTTCACGTCGTGTTCGAGCGTTCCGACAATAGTGAACAGTACTGTTGACGATTCCTTGAAACCCGCATCAGGACTGCGTTTCGAGGCTATCGCATGTTCGCAGAACAACATCGTTGCGAGCATGACGACGAAGGCGAGGGTGCGTGGCGATACCGGCTGCATGGCGGGGCGTCCTGATGAAGGCATTGATTTGAAAACTTTTTATCAGTAAAAATTCACACCGTGGAAACACGCAAGTGGGCGGTTTCCAAATCCGCGCGGAGATTTCCGCGAATTGTGACTCGATGGAGGATGTATCGATGGCGACTGCGAAGAAAGCGGCGAAGAAAGCTGTGAAGAAGGCGCCGGCCAAGAAGGCGGCCAAGAAGAAGGTTGCGAAGAAGGCTCCTGCCAAGAAGGTTGCAAGGAAGGCTGCGAAGAAAGGCTCCGCGAAGAAGGTTGCGAAGAAGGCTGTGAAGGCTGTCAAGAAGGCCGTCAAGAAAGTGAAGAAGGCCGCGGCGAAGAAGAAAAAGTAAGCGGGCTGTTACCGCGGGGGCGGTCCTCACGGGGAGCAAAGCCGCAAGGCTACCGCCCGGTTTCAACACACAAGCAGCAACGCTTCACTCTTACGCCGCGGCTACGATTCCATCGTAGCCGCGTTTTCTTTTCCGCCGCCGGCTTCGGCCGCAGCGATGGCGGCACCGCTACAATCCCCACTTTCAGTTTCGCGCCGCCGCGTGGCGACGCTTCGGGGAGTCGCGCAAATGATTCGCAGCATGACGGGCTTCGCCCGTGTCGAGGCTTCGTTCGCCTGGGGGCGCCTCAGCTGGGAGCTGCGCTCGGTCAACCACCGCTATTTCGACGTCGGCTTCAAGGTGCCGGAGGAATTCCGCATCCTCGAAGGCGAGCTGCGCCAGGCCGCGGGCGGCCGCATCACCCGCGGCAAGGTCGAATGCGGTTTGCGCTATGCGCGCACCAGTTCGGCGAGCGAGTCGATCGCGCTCGACCGTGCGCGGCTCGCGCAGATCAAGGAGGCGCTCGACGCGATCGCCGCCGATCTTGGCGCGACCTCGGTGCCGGAGCCGATGCGCGTGCTCGCGTATCCCGGCGTCGTTCGCGAAGAGCAGGCCGACTTCGCGCCGCTGCTCGCCGAGGCGCGACGCCTGTTCGTCGCCGCGCTCGACGACTTCACCGCGGCGCGCACGCGCGAAGGCGAGCGCCTGCTGCAGTTCATCATCGAACGCTGTGATGCGATCGAGGCGCTGGTCGCGCAGGTCCGCGCGCGGCACCCGCTGGTGCGCGAGCAGTGGCTGGCGCGCCTGCAGGCGCGCTGCGCGGAACTCGGCGTCGAGGTCGAGCCGCAGCGGCTCGCGCAGGAGATCGCGCTGACCGCGCAGCGGCTCGACGTCGAAGAGGAGATGTCGCGCCTGCTCAGCCATCTCGAAGAAGTGCGGCAGTCGCTGCGCCGCGGCGAATCGGTTGGCCGCCGTCTCGATTTTTTGATGCAGGAACTCAACCGCGAGGCCAACACGCTGTCGTCGAAATCGCAGGACGCCGAGATGACGCGCTGCGCGGTCGAGATGAAAGTCGCGATCGAGCAGATGCGCGAGCAGGTGCAGAACATCGAATAGCCGCGGCAGGTCGCCGTCACGGACACGTGATCGTGCCTGACGCGGCTGTCATCGCCGCAGTGCCGTGACATATAGTGAACACCGATGGTGGCGTCGGCTTCGCCGAGCAGTGCCGCCGCGCTCATGAAGTCGGGGACGGGGAGAGTTGCCATGCCGAGGTCTGCCTGCCGCGCCGCGTTCGGCGCCGCATTCGTTGTCGTCTCGCTGTCGATGTTCGCGGCCTGCGGCAGCAGCAGTTCGACGACGACGGCCGATGTGGATGCAGACGCGGATGACAGCACGAGCGCCGCGCTCGCCGAATGCGGCCCCGGCTCGCAGCCGGAAACCGGCGTCCAGGGACAGGTGCCGATCGCCGATCGGCAGAGCGGCCGCAGCCAGCAGGGCTACGACTGCAATCTGAAGCGGGTCGGCCAGTATCAGGGCAACGGCGCGAGCGTCGTCAGTCCGTCATTCGATACCTGCGCGTATATGTCGACGAGCGGCGCGTTGCTCGATCCCTTGCAGGTTCTCGCGCCGTCGCCCGGCGTGCCGGTCGTCGATGCCAGCGATCCGACGCAGCCGGTGCAGACGGCGAATCTCACCGGAGCGTCGATGCTGACCGGCACCTGGGAATCGCTGAAGGTCAACGAACCGCGCAAGCTGCTCGGCGGTGTCGCGGTCGGCGCACTGACCGGCGCCGGTTTCTTCGACGTCTACGATGTTTCCGATTGCGCGCATCCGGTCCATCTCAACGGCATCGGCGGCACGAGCCTCGAACTGCCGGTCAATCTGCTCGGCCACGAAGGCAACTGGGCGCCGGACGGCATGACGTACTGGGCGACCGGCCTGATCGGCGGTTCGATCACCGCGATCGACGTCGCCGATCCGACCGCGCCGAAGATCGTCTACACCGGCCTGCAGGGTTTCCCCGCCAATCACGGCGCCGAGTTCAGCGCCGACGGCAACACGATGTATCTGGCGACGTGCTTTCCGGGCGGCCTGACCATTCTCGACATCAGCGACGTGCAGAGCCGCAAGGCCGCGCCGATGATCCGTCAGATCGGTTCGGTGACGTGGAATCCGTTCAGCTGCGGCCAGCACGCGATTCCGGTGACGTTCAACGGCAAGCCGCACCTGATCATTCCCGACGAGTTCGATTCCGAAGGCATCCACATCATCGACATCAGCGATCCGGCCGAGCCGAAGATCGTCAAGCAGATCCAGTTGCAGATCCAGCTCAAGGAAAACGCCGCGCTGCGCACCGCCGATACCGTCGGCGACGGCCTGTTCGGCTACGAGTCGCATTACTGCACGGTCGATACGTTCACCGATCCGAAGGCGCTCGCCTGCGGCTATTTCCAGTCCGGCATTCGCGTGTTCGACATCCGCGATCCGTTGCGGCCGCGTGAAATCGCGTACTTCAATCCGCCAGCGCAGACCGGCAAGGGGCTGGCGCTGCAGCATTCGCTGCACGCGTGGATCGGCGGGCTGCTGCCGCCGATCTCGGATCTCTACACGTCCGGCTCCGGCGTCAGCGCCGGCACGGTGACGATCGACGCGCGTTACGTCGCCGGCTTCGTCGGTGCGCTGCCGGGCCTGATCGCCAACGCTGGCGGCGGGCCGGTGTCCGGCAATCTCAGCGCCGACTGGTGCAGCTCGCCGCCGCGCTTCGTCGGCGATCAGCTGTGGGTGACGTGCATGGACAACGGCTTCATGGTCCTGCAATTCACCAACGGCGTTTATCCGATCCGCTGAGCTCGACCGGGTGAGCACGCGTCGCGTCGCGGCGGTTCTGCTGCTGTTGCTCGCGGTGCTGGTGAGCGCGGCCGTCGCCTGTCGCGTCGGCGTGCGCACAGTCGCGACGCGCGGCGCGGCGAGCGCGCCCGGGCCGGTCGACATCGGCTTCGCGCAGTCGATGCGCAGCCACCACGATCAGGCGATCGTGATGACGAAGATCCTGCTCGATGGTGGCCACACGCAGCTCGCCGGTCTGGCGCGCGCGATCCAGACCACGCAGCTGATCGAGATCGGCGAGATGAAGGGCTGGTTGCTGCTGTGGCGCAAGCCGCTGCTGCCGGCGAGCACCGGCATGAACTGGATGCTGCTCGGCACGACGCCGCCCGATGCATCGCTGACGCGCTACCTGAGCGACTGCCGCAACTCGCCCGGCGGCATGCCGGGTCTTGCGACGCGCGACGAACTCGAACGGTTGCGTCAGCTCGACGGCGACGCGCGCGATCGCCTGTTCCTGCAATTGATGAGCCGTCATCACGAAGGCGGCTTGCCGATGGCGCAGTTCGCGGCGCGCAACGCCGAGACCGCCGTCGTGCGCACGTTCGCCGCCGAAATGGCGATGCAGCAGATGCAGGAAGTCGCGACGATGGCGCTGCTGCGGCAGCGATTGCATTAGAACGCGCGAGCCGGCACCGGCGCGGCCGGTTGCGCAGAGCGGAATGTTATATTTCGCGGCGATCGTCAACGGCCGACCGGCCTCCCCATCATGAGCGGCGGAAAACGCGGATGAGCCAGGGCAGTCTGTTCATCGTTTCGGCACCGAGCGGCGGCGGCAAGACCAGCCTGACGCGCGCGCTGGTGCCGGCGCTCGCCGCGCACGGCGTCACCGCGACGATCTCGATCTCGTTCACGACGCGTGCGCCGCGGCCCGGCGAGATCGGCGGCACGCACTATCACTTCATCGACGAAGCGGGTTTCGTCGCGAAGATCGCGCGCGGCGATTTCCTCGAACATGCCGAAGTGTTCGGCCGCCGTTACGGCACCGGCCTGTCGGAAACGCGCGCGCTGCTCGACGCCGGCCACGACGTGATCCTCGACATCGACTGGCAGGGTGCGCGCCAGGTCAAGCGCGAATGGCCGCAGGCGATCGG
>DASSVA010000201.1:0-4334 GCA_035706385.1 Solimonas sp.
AGTTCGAACGGATCGAGCATCGACGCCGCCGGTTCGAGATAGTCGCGCAGCGGCACGCAGTCCGGGTCCATGTTGATCCACACCCAGCCGCCCCAGGTATCGACCTTGACCGGCGCGAGATGCGTGTTGTCCGCCGTCAGCGCGCCGCCCCAGTCGGCCTTCTCGCGGATATGCGTGCAGTCGCCGTCGAGGTTGAACGTCCAGCCGTGGAACGGACAGACGAACACGTTCCTGCGGCCGGACGCGTGCTTGGCGCCCGGCGGCGCATCGACGAGCTTGCGGCCGCGATGCGTGCAGACGTTGTAATACGCCTTGAACGCGTCGGCCGTGGTGCGCACGACGAGAATCGAGTCGTCGAGGATTTCGTAGCTCAGATAGCTGCCGGTCTCGGGAAAATCCTCGACGCGGCCGACCTGCAGCCAGACCTTGCCCCACAGCCGGTCGCGCTCGGCGCGGACGTAAGCCTCGGACGTGTAGGCTTCGACGCCGAAGGTGACCGCCTCGGCCAGTTCCTCGGCCGGGCGGGCGGCGTTTTCGTTCGCGGTTTCGATGGATTCGTCCATGCGCCTATTAAACACCTATGTTGATCGATTTGACAGCGCCCGCATGCGCCGCCGGGCCGTCAGTCGCCGCCGTTCAGGAGCAGTTGCGGGACGACGTTGTGCGGCCCGACCGGCGAATCGTGTTCGTCGACCGTGCAGACCGGATTGCGGTTCGACGCGAACAGCCGCAGCTCGTCGTCGAGGCGGGCCTGCAGCAGCGCCGGATCGGCGAGACCGCGCATCGCCGATTCGAAATCTTCGCGGCGATTCCACCAGATCTCCATGATGCAGTCGTAGCCGCAGTCGAGCACTTCGCCGGTCAGCGGGTTCTTCTCCGGCGTCAGGTAGCGGCGCACGTAGCGGCGCGCATTCGGCAGCGACGGTTTGGCGCCGAGCCTTTTCGCGAGCTGCGTGTGCTGCGTCTCGTAATAATCCATGAACTGTTCCATCGTCAGGTCGGCCCGCTTCCTGAGGAATACGATCTGCTTGATCATTTGGCAGCGCCTTTGTTTGAAACCGGAATGCTCGTCATTGCGAGCCGCGCAGCGGTGAAGCAATCCGGCAGCATCACCGGATCGAGCGACGTATCCGGATTGCTTCGTCGGCCTGCGGCCCCCTCGCAATGACGACATTCAGGCTGCGTTCTACCGATCATTTCGCACTCACTCCTTGCATCCCGCACATCGATCCGGCTTACGCCGGGCGGATCGCCAGCACGCTGCCGTCGGCGTCGCCCGACACGTACAGCGTGCCGTCGGCCGCGGCGGCGATGCCGGCGAACGGCCCCATCGGCCCGGACATGTCGCCGATCGCGCCGAGGAACTTCGGCATCACGCCGGCCGGCGCGCCGACCGGCAGGCCGGAGGCGATCGTGCGGCGCGCACCGCCGGCCGCATCGCATTCGATCAGCGTCTTGTCGCCGGCGTCGACGACGTACAGCTTGCCGTTGCGGACGACCACGCCCTGCGGTTTCCGCAGCCCGTCGAGCAGCGTGTCGACACGGCCGCCGGCGATCTTCACGACGCGACCGCCGGCCTGCTCGGCGACGAAGCACTGACCGTCCGCGCCGACCGCGACGCCGGACGGCTGCCGCAAACCGCTCGCGAGCACTTCGGTCCTGCCGCCGGCGACCGACAGCACGCGGCCGCTGCCCTGTTCGACGACCAGCACGCCGCCGCGCGGCGTCAGCGCGACGCCGTACAACTGCGGGTCGAGGCCGCTGGCGATGACCTCGCTTTTCTGCTGCGCCGGCCAGTAACGCGCGACCGCGCCCATCGCCGTCGTCACGACGAATTCGCCGGCGCCGGCCGCGGCGACGCCGCGCGTGTAGCCCGGATAGCCCGGCGTGAACAGCATGCCGGCGAGCTCACGCGTGCCGCCCGGCCGCAGCGTGTACGAGAACGGGCCGTCGGCGATGTAAAGCAGGCCGTCCGGATCGACCGCGAGGCCGAGCGGCCAGTTGAAGCCGTCCGGCACCAGTTCGCGCGTGCGGCCGCCGTCGAGAATCTCGGTGACGTAGCCGGAGATGTTCGACACGAACATGCGCTGGCCGACGAACGTGACGTTGTCGAGGCCCGGCGTCAGCTGCGCGAGCACGGTCTTCTCGCCGCTGCGCGGATCGACGCGCAGCACCTGGCCGCTGTGCACCTGCGTCGAGACGATGCGGCCCTGCGCATCGAACTTCACCGAATCCGGCACGCCGAGATCGCGCGCGACGACTTCCGGCGCGCCGCCGTCGAGGCCGATCCGCCAGATCTCGTTGGTGCCCATCACCGGCACGTAGAGCTGGCCGTCCGGACCGACCTCGAACGCGTTCGGCATCGGCACGTCGCTGGCGATGATGCGCGGCGCACCGCCGTCGAGATCGAGTTCCATGATGCGGCCGCCGATCCGGCATTCGCCGGCGAACAAGCGGCCGTTGTGGAACGTGATCGGATTGGCGACCGGCATGTCGCCGTGGATCACGCGCGTCACGCCGTTCGGCGCGCGCATGCTGACGCGGCCCTCGGTGATCTCGGTGACGTACATGTTGCCTTGCGGATCGAACACCAGATCGTCCGGCGCGACGATGTCGCCGCCCATCGCGCTGACCGCCTCGACCGCGCCGGTCGCGACGTCGATCGCGCTGACCTGGCTGCCGGACACCTGCGCGACGTAGATGCGCCCGTCCGGTCCGGTGCGCAGGCCGTTGGCGCCGAACAGGCGGCTCGCCGCCGTCAGCCGCCGCAGCGTCCAGCCTGCGGCCAGATTCGCGTCCGTCGCCGCCGTGTAGCGTCCGCTGTGCACCGCCATCGCCTGCTCTCCTCGTTCGTTTGTTCGTGCGACCGGGCCTTCTCGACTGCCGTCAGGCAGCGCCGCTTGACCTTGCGAACCGGCGACCGCGATCATCAACATGGTTGTCGATTTGCACCACACAATTCAACTGCGGCGACCGCGACGCGCGACGCGGCCGGAACACGACAAGGAAAGAGCACGACATGATCGGCGACGATCCCCTCGACCTCGGCGGCCAGATCGCCTTCGTCACCGGCGCCGGGCAAGGCGCCGGCCGCGCGATCGCGCTGGCGCTGGCGCGCCACAACGCCGGCGGCGTCGCCGTCAACGACTACGTGCCCGAACGCGCCGCCGCGGTCGCCGACGAAATCCGCGCGCTCGGCGTCAAGGCGGAAGCCGTGCAGGCCGACGTCGGCGATCACGCATCGGTCAAAACCGCGTTCGCGAAAGCCGAGGCCGCGCTCGGCACCGTCACGCTGCTCGTCAACAACGCCGGCAACGCCGGGCCGAGCGTCGAGATGCGGCCGTCGCCGCTGTTCTGGGAAACCGATCCGCAGGAGTGGACCCGCTATTTCCACACCAACCTGTACGGCGTGATGAACTGCTGCCACGTCGCGCTGCCCGGCATGGTCCGGCTCGGCCGCGGCCGCATCGTCACGATCGTTTCCGATTCCGGCCGCGTCGGCGAAGCGCGGCTGTCGAGCTACGCCGCCGCGAAGGCCGGCGCCAACGGCTTCGTCCGCTCGATCGCCAGGGAAGCCGGCCGCTACGGCATCACCTGCAACGCGATCTCGCTGTCGACGCTCGAACCGCCGCTGCCGCCCGGACAGCTCGCCGAATTCCTCGACAGCGAACGCGCGAAGCAGCACGTCGGCCGCTACGTGATCCGCCGCTTCGGCAAGCCCGACGACGTCGCCCACATGACGCTGTTCCTGTGCTCCGACGCCGCATCGTGGATCACCGGCCAGACCTATCCGGTCAACGGCGGCTACACGTTCGCGCAGTGAGCTTTACGCCCCCGCTCCCCTCGCCGAGGGGAGCGGGTTGGGGTGAGGGATCGACAGATCGAGCATCACACGCACAAGCACCTCCTCACCCTGACCGCCCGATCGCATCGCGATCAGTGAGAGGGAATCGAATACCCGAGTTAAGGACGCGAAATGAACAACGCAGACACCGACCTCGCCACGCTGCTCGCCAAGGACGCGATCCGCGAACTCGCGCTGCTGTACTCGCGCGGCGTCGACCGCAAGGACGGCGCACTGCTGCGCACGCTGTACACGGCGGACGCCACCGACACGCACGGCGACACCTTCGACGGCCCGGCCGACGCGTACGTGGACTTTCTCGAACGCTCGTTCCCATACATGCGCTACAGCGGCCACCACGTCTGCAACCACCTGATCGCCGTCGACGGCGATCGCGCCGAAGGCGAGGTCTACGCGCTCGCGTTTCACGTCATCCCCGACGGCAAAGGCGGCTGGCAGGAAGACCTGATGGCCGTGCGCTATCTCGACC
>DASSVA010000202.1:0-11513 GCA_035706385.1 Solimonas sp.
CGCGCGGCTTGTTGGCGCCGATCAGCGAATGAAAGTCGTCCTGGAATTCCGGGACGATGCGCGTGCCGAGCAGGCCGATCGACAGGCTCGTGTGATAGACCGCGCCATTGCCGTCGCCGATGTAGCTGCGGCCGTTGGCGACGTACAGCAGGCTCGCGTACGGGCGGTCGCCGTCGCGGACCGCGGCGTCCTTGATGTTGCCGGGCGTGAACGCCAGCGCGCCGGCCTGCAGGCTGTGCAACTGGAACGCCGAGCCGACCATCGACGGCAGGAAGAACGAATCGATCAGGCCGAGCGGCGTATCGATCGACACCCACGCATGCTGTGCGCGGCGGCCGGCGAGCGTGATCGCGACGCCGCCCGTGTAATCCTCGTCGCGCTGCACCGGCGTCAGGCTGTCGTTGTCGAAATAGAACGTCCAGCCGGCGTCCTCCTGCTCGCTGCCCCAAGCATCGAGCGGCGCGCCCGCCGGCGCGGCCGCGAATGCCAGGCCCGCGCGCAGGCCGAGCAGCAGCGCGAGCAGCGCGCCGCCCGGTCGCCGTCGCGTCGCGCGCGCGGCTGAAGCAGGTGACGTCCTCAGGTACATGGTCCGCTCCGGAACTTGCGCCGGAAATCCGATGACGGCGACGGCCATCGCCGCCGGTCGTGATCGTTGAAGTTACCGACCGGTAACATCGTTTGTCAAGCATGCCGCCGCGCGCCGCGTAATCATCTAAACTAGCGCGCCGATCCGACCGTTACGATCCCGCAATGACGCAGCACCACCCGAACTTCTGGCGACGCTGGCACTGATTCGCACGCCACCGATGCGCACCGCGCATCGCCGCCGCCGAGCGCGCGGCCGCCTCAAGACCAACTTCCGGGATTTGCCATGCTGCTGATGATCGACAACTACGATTCGTTCACCTACAACCTCGTCCAGTATTTCGGCGAACTGGGCGTCGAGGTCGAAGTCCACCGCAACGACCGCATCACGGTCGACGAGGTCGCCGCGAAGAATCCGCGCCACATCGTGTTGTCGCCGGGGCCGTGCACGCCGAACGAGGCGGGCATCTGCCTCGATCTGATCGCGCGGCTGCAGGGCCGTTTTCCGATTCTCGGCGTCTGTCTCGGCCACCAGGCGATCGGCCAGGCGTTCGGCGGCGTCGTCATGCGCGCGCGCGCCGTCATGCACGGCAAGACCAGCGCGATCCACCATCGCGGCGACGGTGTGTTCAAGAACCTGCCGACGCCGTATCAGGCGACGCGCTATCACTCGCTGGTCGTCGACCAGCGCGGCCTGCCGGACTGCTTCGACGTCACCGCGTGGACGCGGCGCGAAGACGGCAGCGTCGACGAGATCATGGGGCTGCGCCATCGCACGCTGCCGATCGAAGGCGTGCAGTTCCATCCCGAGTCGATCCTCACCGAGCACGGCCATCAGCTCCTGAAGAACTTCGTGGAGGCATACGCATGAGCCACCCGGCGAGGGACCCGTCGCGTTGCGACGGGATCGACGGCAAGGCGATTGCGTATCGCGGCCGACGGCGCGCAGGTGCGGATATTGACGGATTCCCGGAGGCCGCCCGATGAGCGGCATGACGCCCCAGCAGGCGCTGCAGCGGACGATCGAGCACCGCGAGATCTTCCATGACGAAATGGTCGGCCTGATGCGGCAGATCATGCGCGGCGACGTCTCGCCGGTGATGACCGCGGCGATCCTGACCGGGCTGCGTGTCAAGAAGGAAACGGTCGGCGAGATCGCCGCCGCCGCGCAGGTGATGCGCGAACTCGCGAACAAGGTCGAGACGCCGGCCTACGAACATTTCATCGACATCGTCGGCACCGGCGGCGACGGCGCGCACAGCTTCAACATCTCGACGGCGTCGATGTTCGTCGCCGCGGCGGCCGGCTGCCGGATCGCCAAGCACGGCAACCGCAGCGTGTCGAGCAAGTCCGGCAGCGCCGATGTGCTCGAAGCGCTCGGCGCGGCGATCGACCTCGCGCCGGCGCAGGTCGCCGCGTGCATCGAGGAGACCGGCATCGGCTTCATGTTCGCGCCGAATCATCATCCGGCGATGAAAGCGGTCGCGGCGGTGCGCAAGGAAATGGGCGTGCGCACGATGTTCAACATCCTCGGTCCGCTGACCAATCCGGCGAACGCGCCGAACATCCTGATGGGCGTGTTCCATCCCGACCTCGTCGGCATCCAGGTGCGCGTGCTGCAGCGGCTCGGCGCGCAGAACGCGCTGGTGGTCTGGGGCCGCGACAACATGGACGAGATCACGCTCGGCGGCGCGACGATGATCGGCGAACTGCGCGACGGCGAGCTGCGCGAATACGACATCCATCCCGAGGACTTCGGCTTCGCGATGGCCGGCAGCCAGAACCTGCGCGTCGCCGACGCCGCCGAATCGAAGACGCGCATCCTCGAAGCGCTGTCCGACGCGCCGGGCGTCGCGCGCGACATCGTCACGCTGAACGCCGGCGCCGCGATCTATGCCGCGCGGCGCGCCGAATCGATCGAGGCGGGCATCGCGCTGGCGCGTACGGCGATCGCCAGCGGCGCGGCGCGCGCGCGGCTCGACGCCTTCGTCGCCGCCACGCAGCGCCTGAAAGCGGCCTGATCGGGGACGACGGCCGATGACCGACATCCTCGACACGATCCTCGCCCGCAAGGCCGACGAAATCGCGCGGCTGCGCCAGCGTTATTCGCGCAGCGCGCTCGACGATCTGGCGCGCGCGGCCGATGCGCCGCGCGGCTTCATCAATGCGCTCGCCGCGAAAGTCGCCGCCGGCGACGCCGGCGTGATCGCCGAGATCAAGCGCGCATCGCCGAGCAAGGGTCTGATCCGCGAAGACTTCGATCCGGCGTGGCTGGCGCGCGAATACGCGGACGGCGGCGCCGCCTGCCTGTCGGTGCTGACCGATGAGAAATTCTTCCAGGGCCACAACGCGTTTCTCGTGCAGGCACGCGCCGCCTGCGCGCTGCCGGTGATCCGCAAGGATTGCATCGTCGACGAATGGCAGGTCGTCGAGGCGCGCGCGATCGGCGCCGATTGCGTGCTGCTGATCGCCGCGGCGCTGGCGCCGCTGCAGCTCAAGGCGCTGCATGCCGCGGCGCGCGCCTGGCGGCTCGACGTGCTGGTCGAGGTTCACGATGGCGACGAGCTCGATCGGGTGCTCGGCGCCGATCTCGGCGACGGCTGGCTGCTCGGCATCAACAACCGCAACCTGCGCACGTTCGCAACCTCGCTGGACACCACGCTCGATCTGCTGCCGCGGATTCCGGCGGCGGTGCCGGTCGTGACGGAAAGCGGCATCGCGACACCGGCCGACGTCGCGCGCATGCGCGCCGGCGGCGTGCATCGTTTCCTGATCGGCGAATCGCTGATGCGCCAGGAACGGCCGGGACAGGCGCTGTGTGCGCTGATTTGATCGAATTTCCCGGGAAGCGCTACATCGGTTCAATCGTCATTGCGAGCGTAGCGAAGCAATCCAGTTGCGTCGCTGGATCGAGCGGTGTCGCTGGATTGCTTCGTCGCTCCGCTCCTCGCAATGACAAACCTGCGCGTCGCTTGCTCAGTCCGGCTTGCTGACGCCGAGCATGAGGATGCTGCGACCCTGCGTCGCGACGATGCCGTCTTCTTCGAGTTTCTTCAGCACGCGGCCGGCCATCTCGCGCGAGCAGCCGGCCAGCCGCGCGAGTTCCTGACGGCTGGTGCGGATGATCGTGCCGCGTGGATTGGCGACCGATTCACGTTTTCTCGCGAGATCGAGCAGCGTGCGCGCCATGCGGCCGGCGACGTCGAGAAACGCCAGATCGAACAGTCGGCGCGTGGTGTCACGCAGACGCGATGCGAGCTGGCCGGCGATCTCGAACATGATGTCCGGATTGTTGCGGTAGAACGTCATGAACGCGTCGTAATCGAGCTCGGCCGCGAGCGTCGGCGTGCGCGTGCGGACGATCGCGGTGCGCGCCTGCTGGTCGGGAAACAGGCACAGCTCGCCGAAGAAATCGCCGGCGTTGAGATACGCGAGCACGATCTCGCGACCGTTCTCGTCCTCGAGCAGGATGCTGACCGAGCCTTCGAGAATCAGGTAGATCGACTGCGGCGGGTCGCCCGCCAGCATCAGCGTGTGCTTCGGCGCGTAGCTGCGCTTGTGCGCCTGATCGACGAACGCCTGCACGGCGGTTTTTTTGAAAATGGTCATCGACGCGCTCCCCCCAGAGTTTGCCGTCCGGCCTGCACCTGCGAAAATAGCACAGCCATTCCCGCATCCCTTTTCGGAGTTCCGTCGTGAAAGCTCGCGTCAAATGGGCCGAGAACGCCCTGTTCATCGCCGAGAGCGGCAGCGGTCACGCGATCGTCTGCGATGGCCCGCCGGAAATCGGCGGCCGCAATCTCGGGCCGCGGCCGATGGAACTGCTGCTGATGGGCGTCGGCGCGTGCTCGGCGGTCGACGTCACGCTGATTCTCAAGAAGTCGCGACAGCAGGTCAGCGACTGCTGGGTCGAGCTCGAAGCCGAACGCGCCGCGACCGAACCGAAAGTGTTCACGGCGATCCGCATGCACTTCGTCGTGGTCGGCACGCAGCTCGCCGAGAATCACGTCAAGCGGGCGGTGGCGTTGTCGGCCGAGAAATACTGCTCGGCGTCGATCATGCTCGGCCGCGCCGGTGTGGCGATCACGCATGATTACGAGATTCGCGACGCCGCCTGACGCGGTTTCGCGCGTCCGGCCGGTCGTCGGCGCGTTCACGCAATCGACGCCGATTTGCCGCATAATTCGCCGCCCCAAAGGTGCGCGCCGCTGGTGCGGCGCGTTCGGCGTCACGTGTGACCGGAGTGCAGACATTGGCCAAGGCCAAGCCGAAACGGACCGATAATCCGAAACTGAAGCTGCTCGGCTTCAACAATCTGACCAAATCGCTGTCGTTCAACATCTACGACATCTGCTACGCGCGCTCCAAACAGCACCAGCAGGAATACATCGAGTACATCGACGAGGCGTACAACGCCGAGCGCCTGACGGCGATCCTCACCGAGGTCGCGCGCATCATCGGCGCCAACATCCTCAACGTCGCGCGCCAGGATTACGATCCGCAGGGCGCGTCGGTGACGATGCTGATCTCGGAAGGCCATCTCGACGGCCTGCCGACGCCGGGCAAGAAGAAGGGCGAGAAGGATTCGGTCGTCGCGCATCTCGACAAGTCGCACATCACCGTGCACACGTATCCGGAAACGCATCCGGACAACGGCATCTCGACGTTCCGCGCCGACATCGACGTGTCGACCTGCGGCAAGATTTCGCCGCTGAAGGCGCTGAACTACCTGATCAAGTCGTTCGAGTCCGACATCGTCGTGATGGATTACCGCGTGCGCGGCTTCACGCGCAACGTGCGCGGCGCCAAGCACTTCATCGATCATTCGGTCGAGTCGATCCAGGACTTCCTGAATGCGGACATCAAGAACCGCTACCAGATGATCGACGTCAACGTCTATCAGGAATTCATCTTCCACACGAAGATGCGCCTGAAGGAACTCGACCTCGACACCTATCTGTTCGGCGAAGGCGCCGCCGAGCTGCCGCCGCGCGAAGCGAGGAAAATCCGCGAGAACGTCAACCACGAGATCAGCGAAATCTTCTACGGGATGAATATTTCGCGCTGAGCGGATTCCCGGGCAGACGAAAAAGGCCGCAGTGATGCGGCCTTTTGTTTTTCTCGGTGCGCGTAAAAGCGTTTGAACCGCAGATTTCGCGGATTCCGCAGAAGAAATCCAAGCGCTTCAATCTGCGTGAATCTGCGAAATCTGCGGTTCCCGCATTTTCTTTTGTGCCATGACGACGACCCGCTGAGCGCCTACAGCCGGTACGCGCCGAACTTCATCACCTTGGCGACCTGGCGCATCAGGTCGCGCACCGGCAGCGGCAGCGGCTTGCCGCCGGCCTCGCTGGCCTCGTCGCCGTGGCGCTGTTCGTCCTTGCGCATCGTCTCCAGGATCGCGCGGCCGCGTGCGTCCTGTTCGGGCAACTGGCGCAAATGGTCGTCGAGATGCTCGGACACCTGGCGCTCGGTTTCCTGCACGAAGCCCAGGCTCCAGCCGTCGCCGCGCAGTCCGGCGAGCGCGCCGATCGCGAACGAGCCGGCGTACCACAGCGGCTGCAGCTTGCTCGGCGCATCGTCGAGTTCGCGCAGACGTTCCTCGCACCAGCGCAGGTGATCGCGCTCCTCGCGCGCCGCGTCGAGCAGATGGCGACGCGTCTGCGGATCGCGCGCGGTCAGCGCCTGGCCGTGATAGAGCGCCTGCGCGGAGACTTCGCCGGCATGGTTGATCCGCATCAGGCCGGCGACGTGGCGGCGTTCGTCGGGCGCGAATTCGGTGTCGCGGGTCCGCGCCGCGGGATTGGCGCGGCCGGCGCCGTGGCCGCGTTCGGCGAGCAGCGACAGGCCGCGGCCGATGAACGACAGCAGCGGATCGACCGGTCCGGGTTCGCGCTCGGCCCGGCGGGCGGCGCGGCGATGATCGTCGGCAGGTTTCATGCGCACATTCTAGCCGGCACGGCATTTCGTAGAATGCCCGGACCCTTTCGCCGTGCCGCCGACCGTGCAACTCCGACCGAACCAGATCGCCACGCATCTCGCCAAGGGGCTCGCGCCGCTGTATCTGGTCGCCGGCGAGGAGCCGCTGCTGATGCAGGAAACGCTCGATGCGATCCGCGCCGCGGCACGCCGCAACGGTTTCAGCGAGCGTGAAGTGTTCGACGTCGAGCGCGGTTTCTCGTGGCAGCGCGTCGTCGACGCCTGCAACAGCCTGTCGCTGTTCGCGACGCAGCGCATCGTCGAGGTGCGGATGACGGCCGGGCCGGACGACGAAGGCCGCAAATCGCTGCAGGCGCTCGCTGCGCAGTTGCAGCCCGACACCTTGCTGATCGTCGTCTGCGGCGCGCTCGACAAGCGCCAGCGCGAAGCGGCGTGGTTCAAGGCGCTCGACGGCGCCGGCGCCAGCGTCTACGTCTGGCCGGTCAAGCAGGAGGAATTCGTGCCGTGGCTGGACGCGCGGCTGAAAACGGCCGGCGTGAAGATCGATGCCGACGCGGTGAAGCTGCTCGCCGAGCGCACCGAGGGCAATCTGCTGGCGGCGGCGCAGGATGTCGAAAAACTGAAGCTGCTGTTCGCCGGTGAGCGCATCGACGCCGCGGCGCTCGGCCAGGCGGTCGCCGACAGCGCGCGCTTCGAGGCCTTCGATCTCAACGACCGCGTGCTCGACGGCGACGCCGCCGGCGCGGTGCGCAGCCTGCAGCGCCTGCGCGAGGAAGGCCTGTCGCCGCTGGAGATTCTCGGTGCACTGTCGTGGTGCCTGCGCTCGCTCGGCAAGGCGGCGATCCATTACGTCAGCGTCCGCGACGCGGCGACCGCGCTGGAAATGGCCGGCGTGCGCCGCTTCCAGCAATCGAAATACCTGAAGGCGCTGCCGCGCGTGCGGCCGGGCGAGGCGCTGAACTGGATGCGCCGCATCGGTCAGGTCGACCAGATGGTCAAGACCGGTCAGGACGCGGCGGCCTGGGAAGAATTGCTAACATTGATTCTTGCCGCCAGCGGGGCGGCATTGCGTCCCACCCGAACATGAATGCTGTCGCAAAACCGGTCCGCGCCAAGGCCGACAACATCGCCGCGTACATGCGCGAGCGCGGCGTCCGCGCGCGCGCCGCGGCGCGGCTGATCGCGCGCGCCGACACCGGCACCAAGAACGCCGCGCTGTTCGCGCTCGCGCAGGCGATCCTCGACGATGCCGCCGCGATCCTCGAAGCCAATGCGCAGGACATGCGCGAAGGCCGCAACAAGAAACTCGACGCGGCGCTGCTCGAACGGCTGGAACTGAACCGCTCGCGCATCGAGGCGATGGCCGACGGCGTGCGCCAGGTCGCGGCGCTCGCCGATCCGGTCGGCGAGATCACCGACATGAAGCTGCGGCCGTCCGGCATCCAGGTCGGCAACATGCGCGTGCCGCTCGGCGTCGTCGGCATCATTTACGAGTCGCGGCCGAACGTCACCGCCGACGCCGCGGCGCTGTGCCTGAAATCCGGCAACGCGGCGATCCTGCGCGGCGGCTCGGAAGCGCTGCGTTCGAATCTCGCGATCGCGCGCTGTCTCGAACGCGCGCTCGGCGACGCCGGCCTGCCGAAAGACGCAGTGCAGATTCTCGACATCACCGATCGCCGCGCCGTCGCCGAACTGGTGGCGATGCCGGAGTTCGTCGACGTCATCATCCCGCGCGGCGGCAAGGGGCTGGTCGCGGCCGTGTCGGAAGCGGCGCGCGTGCCGGTGATCAAGCACCTCGACGGCATCTGCCACGTCTACATCGACGCGCACGCCGATCCGGAAAAGGCGATCGCGGTCGCGGTCAACGCCAAGACCCAGCGCTACGGCACCTGCAACACGATGGAAACGCTGCTGGTCGACGCGCCGATCGCCGCGCGCGTGCTGCCGGAACTGGCGCGGATCTACAGCGAGGCGGGCGTCGAGCTGCGCGGCTGCGCGCAGACGCGCAAGCTGCTGCCGCAAGCCAAAGCGGCGAGCGAGGACGACTGGCGCACCGAGTATCTCGCGCCGATCCTCGCGATCCGCATCGTCGACGGCCTCGATCAGGCGATCGACCATATCGAGACCTACGGCTCGCATCACACCGACAGCATCGTCACCGAAAATCTCACGCATGCGCGCCGCTTCCTGCGCGAAGTCGATTCGAGCTCGGTGATGATCAATGCGTCGACGCGCTTCGCCGACGGCTACGAATACGGTCTCGGCGCCGAGATCGGCATCAGCACCGACAAGTTCCACGCGCGCGGTCCGGTCGGCCTCGAAGGTCTGACCTCGCTGAAGTGGGTCGTGATGGGCGACGGCAGCGTCCGGTGACTGGCGTGAGGTGTCAGGCGTGAGGGGTGAGGCGCAAAATCCGCCGACCGCGTGCCGCGCCGCACCGCGGCGCTTTTTTTCCTCACGCCTCACGCCTCGCGCTTCACGATGAAAGCGATCGGCGTTTTCGGCGGGGCGTTCGCGCCGTTTCACAACGGCCATCTGCGCGTCGCGATCGAAGCGCGCGACAAACTCGATCTGAACCAGGTACGGCTGATCCCGACCGCGCACGCTGCGCATCGCCCCGATTCGCGGATCTCACCGCTGCGCCGACTCGAATGGCTGCGCCTCGCGGTGCGCCGCGAAAAGAACCTGATCCCCGACGATCGCGAGATCCAGCGCGCCGGCGTGTCGTACACCGTCGACACGCTCGCCGAACTGCGGCACGACTTTCCGCGCGCGGCGCTGGTGCTGGTCATGGGCAGCGACGCGTTCGAGCATTTCCACACCTGGAGCCGCTGGCCGCAGCTGATCGAACTCGCGCACGTCGCGGTGATCACGCGGCCCGGCAGCGAACCGCGGCCGAGCGCGGAGACGCGTGAGTTGCTGGCCGGCCGCCGCGCCGCCGACGCCGCCGCGCTGCACCGTCAGCCCGGCGGCCTGTGGCTGCCGCTGGAAATGCCGCCGCTCGATATTTCGTCGACACGCATCCGCCGCCTGCTCAAGCAGGAACGCTCCGTGCGCGGGCTGGTGCCGGATGCGATACTCAATGCCATGACCGCCGCGGACGTCGCGGCGCTGACCCAGGACAACGATGCCACGCAACACTAAGCCGGTGGACCCGCTGCTCAAGCTCGCCATCGGCGCACTCGAGGACATGAAGGCGCAGAACATCACCGTCCTCGACGTGATGAAACTGACGACGGTCACCGACACGATGGTCATCTGCACCGGCACGTCGAACCGCCACGTCAAATCGCTCGCGCAGAACGTCGCCGAAGAAGCCAAGCATGCCGGCCACCAGCCGCTCGGCATCGAAGGCAGCGAGCAGGGCGAATGGGTGCTCGTCGATCTCGGCGGCGTCGTCGTCCACGTGATGCAGGCGCAGGCGCGGGCGTTCTACCAGCTCGAAAAACTGTGGGCGGTCGCCGAGGAAGCCGAAGAAGCGCCGGTCGTCAGGAAAAAGCCGGCGAAGCCGCCGCGCAGCACGACCACCAAGGCCAAACGCGCCGCCGCCAGGGCGGCCGGTGTGAAGAAGAAACCGGTCAATGCCGGCGTCAAGAAGCGGGCGCCGGTCAAGGCCGCCGCCGGCGCGCCGAAGAAAGCGGCGGCGAAAAAGCCCGCCGCGAAGAAAGCCGCGTCGCGCAAGTCGGTCCGCAAATAAATCACGGTACGGCGCGGCATGCGCATCCGGCTGATCGCCGTCGGCACACGGATGCCGGATTGGGTCGAAACCGCGTATCGCGACTATGCCGGCCGCCTGCCGCACGAATGCCGGCTCGAACTGGTCGAGATCGCGCCCGCGCAACGCGGCAAGAACAGCGATCTGCTGCGCGCGAAGCAGCAGGAAGGCGAGAAGATTCTCAAGGCGTTGCCGCGCGATGCGCTCGTCATCGCGCTCGACGAGCACGGCCGGCAGCACACCAGCGTCGAATGGTCGGCGGCGCTGAAGGACTGGCTGCAATCCGGCCGCGATACCTGCCTGCTGATCGGCGGTCCCGACGGCCATGCGCCGGAAGTCCTGGCGCGCGCCGACCGGCAATGGGCGCTGTCGAAGCTGACGCTGCCGCACGCGCTGGTACGCGTGTTCGTCGCCGAGCAGCTGTTCCGCGCGTGGAGCCTCAACGCCAACCATCCGTACCACCGCGCCTGATGCACGGACACGGACACCCGTCGCGCGCGGCGCGACGGATGTCCGTATGTGCCGACGTCAGCGCCCGAACAGCGAGCCGAGCGCCTTCTTCGCGGAGTCGGCGAGCGCGGCCGCCGGCTGGTTCGCCTTGCGCGGCATGCTGGTGTAGCCGCGATAGACGACGACGGTGTTCTCCGCGCCGACCGGCTGCACGTCGTCGACGGTGCCGAGCCGGCCGATGCGTTCGCAGACCTGCTGCACGCGGCCGGTGAAGTCTTCGGCCTTCTCGTAGCGGTCGGCCTTCTGCTGGTAGACGATGCCTTGGAGTTGCGGCTTGAGCATCGGATTGTTCGTGTACGCGTTGCGGGTCTGCGCGTCGGCACGGTCGAGACAGGCGGACGCCTTCGACTTGTACTGCGCGAGCGTCGCGTTGACGCCGTTGACGTAACCCGGCAGCGCTGCGCGCAGTGCGGTTCGGTAGGACTGCGCGGCCGGCTGCGCGCAGGCACGGTCGACGCCGCTCAACGAGCCGTTGCCGCAGCCCTTGGCGGCGTCCAGATACTTGTCGGTGTCGGGTGCGAGCTTCTTCGCATACGCGGCGCGCGCGGTGTCGAGGCCGTTCGTGTACGCGGTTTCGAGATCGCTCAGGCACTGCGGCGCTGCGGCCGCCGTGAGGCCGGCCGAGCTCGCCATGACCTGCTGCTGCAGCTGCTGGACCGCCGCGTAGTTGCCGGCCATGACCTGCGCCTGCACCTTCGCGGCCATGGCCTGGGCCTGCGCCTCGTTCTGCGCCTGATGATCCTCTTCGTACTGGCTCTTGAGC
>DASSVA010000203.1:0-2119 GCA_035706385.1 Solimonas sp.
ACGTTCAACCTCGGCAACGGCGCCGGTTGCACAGTGCTGGAAGTGCTGGGCGCGGTCGAATCAACGATCGGCCGCACGCTCGATATCCCGCGCGGACCGCGCCGCGCCGGCGATCCGGCGACGCTGGTCGCCAGCAGCCGCAAGGCGCGCGAGCGACTCGGCTGGCAGCCGCGCCGCGCCGACATCCGGCAGATCGTCGCCGACGCCTGGGCCTGGCACCGGCAGCCTGCGTATTGAGCGTTCGCATGGCCAGCCGACGCGCGCCCTCACCCCACCGTTCGCTACCGCGAACGCGCTGGGCCCTGCGCGGGACTGACATTGAGTCGGTCCCGCGTAAGCCCTGCGCCCCCTCTCCCGCAAGCGGGCGAGGGACATAGGCGCTGCATGCCGGTTTACTTCGACAACAACGCCACGACGCGCCTCGATCCGCGCGTGCTCGACGCGATGCTGCCGTATCTGTCGGGTCCGTACGGCAACGCGTCGTCGCTGCATCGCTTCGGCCGCGCGGCGCGCGACGCCGTCGAACGTGCGCGCGAACAGCTCGCGGCGCTCGTCAACTGCCAGCCGCGCGAAATCATCTGGACGTCGGGCGGCACCGAATCGGACAACCTCGCGCTGAAGGGCGTGACCGAAAGCGCGCCGGGTTCGCGCGTGCTGTACGGCGCGACCGAGCATCCGGCGGTGCTCGAAGCCTGCGAGTCGCTTCGCACACGCGGCTGGATCGTCGACACGGCGGCGGTCGGCGACGACGGCGTGATCGACTGGCCGCGTTTCGAACGCCAGCTCGCCGCCGGTCCGTTGCGGCTGGTGTCGCTGATGCGCGCGAACAACGAGACCGGCGTGATCCAGGATGTCGCGCGTGCCGCCGACATGGTTCATCGCGCCGGCGCCTGGCTGCATGTCGACGCCGTGCAGGCCTGCGGCAAGATCGCCGTCGATTTCGCGGCGCTGCGGGCCGATCTGATGAGCGTGTCCAGCCACAAGATCTACGGGCCGAAAGGCATGGGCGCGCTGATCGTGCGCGCCGAGGTCGAGCTCAATCCGCTGCATCACGGCGGCGTGCAGGAGCGCGGTCTGCGCGGCGGCACCGAGAACGTCGCGTCGATCGTCGGCTTCGGCGCGGCGGCGGAACTGGCGGCGCAGGAACTGGAAGCGCGCGCGACGCATCTGCGCGCGCTGCGCGATCGTCTCGAACGCGGCCTGCGTGCGATGCCGGATGCGCGAATCTTCGCCGAACACGTCGAGCGTCTGCCGAACACCGTGCAGTTCGCGATTGCCGGTTACGAAGGCGAGGCGCTGCTGATGCAGCTCGACCGCAAGGGCTTCGCGGTGTCGAGCGGCTCGGCCTGCGCGAGCGGCAAGGGCGAACCCAGCCATGTGCTGCTCGGCATGGGCATCGCGCGCGAGATCGCCGAAGGCGCGATCCGCGTCAGCTTCGGCAAGGACAACAGCGACGCCGAAGTCGACCAGTTTCTCGCGGCGTTGTCGGGACTCGTGCGGCCGACGGCGATGGCGCCGCGATGATCTATCTCGATTACGCCGCGACCACGCCGCTCGATCCGCGCGTCCGCGATGCGCTGCTGCCGTGGCTCGACGCCGACACGCAGTTCGGCAATCCGGCGTCCGATCATGCGCTCGGCCGCCGCGCGCGCGCCGCAGTCGAACAGGCGCGTGCCGAGGTCGCCGCGCTGCTCGGCGCCGGCAGCGACGAGATCGTCTGGACGTCGGGCGCGACCGAATCGAACAATCTCGCGCTGAAAGGCGCGCTGGAATTCCGCGGTCTGCAGAACGCGCACGTCGTCACCAGCCGCATCGAGCACAAGGCGGTGCTCGACACCTGCCGTCATCTGGAAACGCGTGGTGTGCGCGTGACGTATCTGGCGCCGGACCGCGACGGCCGCATCAGCGCCGAACAGGTGATCGCGGCGTTGCGGCCGGAAACGACGCTGGTGTCACTGATGTGGGTCAACAACGAAACCGGCGTGGTCAATCCGGTCGAAGCGCTCGCGCCGCAGCTTCGCGAACGCGGCGTGCTGTTCCACGTCGATGCGGTGCAGGCGGCCGGCAAGCTGCCGATCGATCTGGCGCAGGTGCCGATCGATCTGCTGTCGCTGTCGGC
>DASSVA010000204.1:0-7417 GCA_035706385.1 Solimonas sp.
TTCCGCCGCCCAGCCCGTCCTCGACGGCTGGTTCACGCTCGATCGCGAGCGGCCGCAATTGCTCGGCAACCGCTGCGCCGCCTGCGGCACGGTTTATTTTCCGAAACTGAAAAGCGGTTACTGCCGCAATCCCGATTGCGACGGCGAGGCGTTCACGGAAACGCCGCTGTCGCGGACCGGCACGCTGTGGTCGTACACCAACGCGGCGTATCAACCGCCGGAGCCGTTCGCGCAGCTCGACAAGGACGCGTTCAAGCCGTTCGCGATCGCCGCGGTCGAGCTGGAAAAGGAAAAGATGATCGTGCTCGGCCCGGTCGTCGACGGCATCGGCGTCGAACAGCTGAAAGCCGGCATGACGATGGAACTGAAGCTCGAAGCGCTCGCCGACGGCAAGCTGACGTGGAAGTGGAGTCCGGCGGCATGAGCAAGGACATCGCCATTCTCGGTGTCGGCATGCACCCTTGGGGCAAGTGGGGCAGGAACTTCGTCGAATACGGCGTCGCCGCCGCGCGCGCGGCGCTCGCCGATGCCGGCGTGAATTGGCGCGACGTGCAGTTCGTGTCCGGCGCGGCGACGATCCGCAACGGTTATCCGGGCCAGGTCGCCGGCGCGACGTTCGCGCAGGCGCTCGGCTGGCAGGGCGCGCAGGTCAACACTTCGTATGCCGCGTGCGCGTCCGGTTCGCAGGCGCTCGCCGCCGCGCGTTCGAAGATTCTCTCCGGCGAATGCGAAGTCGCGCTGGTCATCGGCTCCGACACGACGCCGAAAGGTTTTCTCAAGCCGCAGCCCGGCGACCGTCCGGACGATCCGGATTGGGTGCGCTTTCGCGTCGGCATCACCAATCCGACGTATTTCGCGCTGTACGCGCGGCGCCGCATGGCGCTGTACGGCGACACGCTCGCCGATTTCGCGGCGGTCAAGGTCAAGAACGCCGCGCACGGCTTCACGAACGCGAACGCGCGCTATCGCAAGCAGTTCACCGCCGACGATGTCGCCGCTTCGCCGATGGTCGCCGATCCGTTGCGGCTGATGGACATCTGCGCGACGTCCGACGGCGCCGCGGCGCTGATCGTCTCCAGCGTCGATTACGCGAAAAAAATCGGCAAGGCGAACGCGCCGCGCGTCGCCGCGATCTCGACGGTGACGCCGACGTTCGCGTCGGCGCTGGTCGAGATGCCGGACATCGCGACCGATTCGGCGATCGCAGTAAAGGCACAGAGCTTCCGCGCCGCGCTGCCGAAGAAAGCCTACGAGGAAGCCGGCATCGGTCCCGAAGACGTCAGCGTCGCCGAGGTCTACGACCTGTCGACGGCGCTCGAACTCGACTGGATCGAGGACCTGCAACTGTGCGCGCGCGGCGATGCCGCGAAACTCGTGCGCGACGGCGCGACGAAGATCGGCGGCCGCATCCCGGTCAATCCGTCCGGCGGCCTCGCGTGCTTCGGCGAAGCGGTGCCGGCGCAGGCGCTCGCGCAGGTCTGCGAGTTGACCTGGCAGCTGCGCGGCCAGGCCGGCGAACGCCAGGTCGAAGGCGCGAACGTCGGCATCACCGCGAACCAGGGTCTGTTCGGCCACGGCTCGTCCGTGATCGTGAAGCGCTGACGATGACGAACGCCGCAATGCAGACTCCGCTGACCGCGCTGCTCGGCTGCCGCTATCCGGTCGTGCAGACGGCGATGGGCTGGGTTGCCGATGCCAAGCTGGTCGCGGCGACGACGAACGCCGGCGCGTTCGGCTTTCTCGCCGCGGCGACGATGTCGACCGATACCTTGCGCGAACAGATCAAAGCCGTGCGCGCCGCGTGCGACGGCCGGTTCGGCGTCAACTTCCACATGTTCCAGCCGAACGCGCGCGAGGTGATCGAGCTCGTGCTCGAAAACGCCGATCGCGTGCGCGCGGTGAGCTACGGTCGCGGGCCGGACGCGAAAACGATCCGGCGTTTCAAGGACGCCGGCGTGTTGTGCATGCCGACGGTCGGTGCGCTCAAGCACGCGGTCAAGGCGGTCGAACTCGGCGCCGACATCATCACCGTGCAGGGCGCCGAAGGCGGCGGCCATACCGGCTCGGTGCCGACGACGCTGCTGTTGCCGCAGGTGCTCGATGCCGTGAACGTGCCGGTCGTCGCCGCCGGCGGGTTTCACAACGGCCGCGGGCTCGCCGGCGCGCTCGCGTTCGGCGCGGCCGGCATCGCGATGGGCACGCGCTTCCTGATGACGGCCGAATCGCCGGTGCCGCGCGCGACGCTCGACAAATATCTGGCGGTGAAGGAGCCGGCGCAGATTCGCGCGTCGACCGCGGTCGACGGCATGCCGCAGCGGATGATCGACAATCCGTTTTTGCTGAAGCTCGAAAGCGGCGGTCTGATCCATCGGCTGTTCGTCGCGCTGGCCAGCGCCTGGCGCTGGCGCGCGCATACCGGCATGTCGATCGCGCACATGATGAAGACCTTCTTCGCGGCGATCCGCGAAGGCGACGGCGCGATCCAGACGATGATGGCCGCGAACGCGCCGGTGCTGATCCAGCGTGCGATGGTCGAAGGCCGGCCGGACGAAGGCGTGCTGCCGAGCGGCCAGGTCGCGGCGGTGATCGGCGCGCTGCCGCCGGTCGCCGAGTTGATCGATTCCATCGTGCGCGAGGCCGAAGCGCGGCTCGCGGCGTTACGGACAGATTGTCGCGCCGAAGCGGCGCTCCTGCAGGGGAAGCCGTAAGAGCGCCGCTTCGGCGCGACCTGGCTCAAACACATGAACAACGGTTTCACCACCACCATCACCGACGGCATCGCCGAACTCGTCATCAACCGGCCGCCGGTCAATGCGCTCGACGACGCCGGCTGGCACGCGCTCGCCGACGAGATCGAACGGCTCGGCAGCGAACCGGATGCGCGCGTCATCGTGCTGCGCGCCGAAGGCCGCGGCTTCTGCGCCGGCGTCGACATCAAGGAACTCGATGCGCATCCGGAGCGGATCGTCTCGGTCAACGCCGGCAACTATCGTTCGTTCCGCGCCGTGCATCGCAATCCGCTGCCGGTGATCGTCGCCGTGCACGGCTTCGTGCTCGGTGGCGGCATCGGCCTGACCGGCGCGGCCGACATCGTCGTCGCGGCTGACGACGCGACGTTCGGCGTGCCGGAAGTCGATCGCGGCGCGATGGGCGGCGGCGCGCATCTGCAGCGGCTGTTCCCGGTGCAGAAGGTGCGCATGATGTATTTCACCGGCGAGCCGATCACCGCGCTTGAGGCGCATCGGCTCGGCGCGATCGAAACCGTCGTGCCGCGCAGCGAACTGCGCGAAGCGGCGCTGAACATCGCGCGCAAGATCGCCGCGAAATCGACGGCGATGATCCGACTCGCCAAGGAATCGCTGAACGGCATCGAAGACGGCAATCTCGAAGACAAGTACCGCTGGGAGCAGGGCTTCACGCTGCAGGCGTACAGCGAAAAGGATTCCGCGGAAACGCGGCGCGCTTTCGTCGAAAAGCGGGAAGCTGATTTCAAGAAATCATGAGACTTCAGTACACAGAGCGGCAGAACAAATTCCGCGAGGAAATTCGCAGCTGGCTCGCGGCCCATGTGCCGAAGACGCCGCTGCCGAGCTTCGACACCGAACAAGGTTTCGAAGCGCATCGCCGCTGGGAAGCGACGCTGTTCGAAGGCCGCTGGAGCGCGGTGACGTGGCCATCGGCGTACGGCGGCCGCGGCTGCGATCTGATCGAGTGGCTGATCTTCGAAGAGGAATACTGGCGTGCGAACGCGCCGCTGCGCGTCAACCAGAACGGTGTGTTCCTGCTCGCGCCGACGCTGATGGAATACGGCACGGACGAACAGAAGGCGCGCTTTTTGCCGCGCATGGCGTCGGGTCAGGACATCTGGGCGCAGGGCTGGTCGGAACCGGGTGCCGGTTCCGACATGGCGGCGATCCGCAGCAAGGCCGTGCGCGATGGCGATCACTACGTCATCAACGGCCAGAAGACCTGGTCGACGCGCGCGGTCTGGGCCGACTGGCTGTTCGGCATGTTCCGCACCGATCCGGAATCGAGCCGCCATCACGGACTGACGTTCATCCTGCTGCCGCTGAACCTGCCGGGCATCACGATCCGGCCGATCAAGCAGCTCAACGGTCTGCCCGGCTTCGCCGAAATCTTCTTCGACGACGTGCGCGTGCCGGTCGCCAACCGCCTCGGTGACGAAGGCGCCGGCTGGAGCGTGGCGATGGCGACCGCCGGGTTCGAGCGCGGCCTGATGCTGCGTTCGCCGGCGCGCTTCCAGCAGACCGCGCGACATCTGGTCGCGCTGTATCAGAAGCATCGCGCCGCCGCCGATGCCGATCCCGGCATCCGCGACGCCGTGCTGAAAAGCTGGATGGACGCCGAGGCGTACACGCTGGCGACGTACCGCACCGCGAGCCGGCTCGGCAAGGGCGCGAAGATCGGCGCCGAGGCGAGCACCAACAAGATTTTCTGGTCGGAGCTCGACCTTCTGATGCACGAGACCGCGATGCGCATCCTCGGCCCGCTCGGCGAGCTGATGCCGGACGCGCCGCAGATCGGCGACGCCTCGCAATGGCTCGACGGCTTCCTGTTCGCGCAGGCCGGTCCGATCTACGCCGGCACCAACGAGATCCAGCGCAACATCATCGCGGAACGCATGTTGGGATTGCCGCGGTCATGAATGAAACCGTGATCGGTGATTCGTGATTCGCACAGCACGAACAGCCGCAACCAATCACGAATCACCAATCACGAATCACGCAAAAAGATTATGGACTTCACCTTCGAAGACCAGCAGCTCGCATTCCGCGACGCGATCCACAAGTTCCTGATGGTCGAGGCGGCGCCGGAAATGCTGCGCGAGATCTGGGAGACGACCAAGACCGGCCGCTCGGCGGAGTTGCGCGCCAAGCTCGCCGACCAGGGCCTGACGGCGCTGTCGGTGCCGGAAGAGTTCGGCGGCATCGGTCTCGGCGATCTCGACTGGGTGCTCGTGCAGCAGGAGCTCGGTTATTTCGCGATCCCCGATTCGCTGACCGACAGCGCGTATCTCGCGGTGTTCCTGCTGACCCATCTGCCGGCCGACGTCGCGCTGAAGCGCGAATGGCTGCCGCGCATCGCGTCCGGCAAGGCGCGCATCGCGGTCGGCCATCCGGTCAATCCGCTGGTCGCCGACGCCGAGCTCGCCGACCTGCTGCTGCTGTGGCACGACGACGAGATTCACGCGCTGACGCGCGATCAGGTGCAATGCGAATTCAACGCCAGCATCGACCTGTCGCGACGGCTGTACACGCTGCGCTGGACGCCGGCCGCGGCGACGCGGATCTGCCCGGCCAGGCAGGGTCGCGCGCTGTGGAACGAGCTCGTCGATCGCGCCGCGCTGGCGGCGAGCGCGCAGCTGCTCGGCCTGGCGCAGCGCATGCTCGATCTCGGCGTCGACCATGCCGCGCAGCGCAAGCAGTTCGGCAAACCGGTCGGCTCGTTCCAGGCGGTCAAGCATCATTTCGCCGACGTCGCGGTGAAGATCGAGTTCGCCGAGCCGGTGATTCATCGCGCGGCATATGCGATCGCCGAAGACGATCCGCGGCAGGCGTCGTACGTCTCGCACGCCAAGCTCGCGGCCGGCGAAGCGGCGCGGCTCGCCGCGCGCAAGAGCATCCAGGCGCACGGCGCGATGGGCTACACCTGGGAAGCCGATCTGCAGATGTACATGAAACGCGCGTGGGCGCTTGATTCGGCGTGGGGCGACGCCAAGTTCCACAAGGCGCGCATCGATCAAACCATTCTCGCCGCCGGCGCCGAACCCGGCCCCGGCACGACGTTCTGAACCGTTCCACTCACCGGAAGATTCCCATGGCTGAAGCCTATATCGTCGACGCACTGCGTACCCCCACCGGCAAGCGCAAAGGCAGCCTCGCGCACCTGCACGGCGCCGACCTCGGCGCGCACGCGCTGAAAGCGCTGGTCGAACGCAACAGGATTCCGGCGGAAGCGTATGACGATGTGATCTTCGGCTGCCTCGACGCGATCGGTCCGCTCGCCGGCAACATCGCGCGCACGTCGTGGCTCGCCGCCGGCCTGCCGCTGCACGTGCCCGGCGTGACGATCGACCGCCAGTGCGGCTCGTCCCAGCAGGCCGTGCATTTCGCCGCGCAGGCGGTGATGAGCGGCACGCAGGATGTCGTGATCGCCGGCGGTGTGCAGACCATGACGCAGATTCCGATCTCGTCGGCGATGCTGTGCGCCAAGCCGCTCGGCTTCGACGATCCGTTCTCCGGCTCGAAGGGCTGGGTCGCGCGCTTCGGCACGCAGCCGGTGTCGCAGTTCACCGGCGCGCAGATGATCGCCGACAAATGGCAGATCTCGCGCGACGACATGGAACAGTTCGCGCTCGAATCGCATCGTCGCGCGCGCGTCGCGCAGGCCGAAGGCCGCTTCGATCGCGAGATCATCGAGACCGCCGGGCTGAAAACCGACGAAACCGTGCGCGATACCTCGCTCGAACAGATGGCCAAGCTCGAACCGCTGGCGCCGGGCGGCACGATCACCGCCGGCGTGTCGAGCCAGACCGGCGATGCCGCGTCGGCGATGCTGATCGTCTCCGAGAAGGCGCTGAAGCAGTACGGCCTGACGCCGCGCGCGCGCATCCATCACATGAGCGTCTACAGCGACGATCCGATCTTCATGCTGACCGCGCCGATCCCGGCGACGAAGGTCGCGCTGAAGAAAGCCGGCATGAAGCTCGACGACATCGACCTCGTCGAGATCAACGAGGCGTTCGCGCCGGTCGTGCTGTCGTGGTTCAAGGACATCGGCTACCCGCGCGAGAAGACCAACGTCAACGGCGGCGCGATCGCGCTCGCCCATCCGCTCGGCGCGACCGGCGTCAAGCTGATGACGACGCTGCTGCACGAACTCGAACGGACGAACAAGCGCTATGGCTTGCAGACGATGTGCGAGGGCGGTGGTGTGGCGAATGTGACGATCATCGAGCGGCTTTGAGCTGACGGGCGGTTTTGCTGGATGCTGATGTGGGGGTGCTTGATCGGGCCTTTTGTTTCGCGCTGCGGCGCGCCTTACTTTTCTTTGCTTGTGCAAAGAAAAGTAAGCAAAAGAAAGCACACCCCTGGGGCCGCACTCCGCTGTGCGGAGTGCCCTCGCGTGCTTACGTGCTCGGGAGCGTCGCCGACACGCCATCCGTGGCGTGACGGCGACTTGGCCGGCCGTCGTGGCCGGCCATTCCCTGTGCGCGCTGCGCTGCTCGGTGCGGCCCAAGGGGCCCAAAGGCGAAAAGCCACGGCACGGCGCTGCGCGCCGTCTGGATTCCCGCGTTCGCGGGAATGACGAGAAAAAGGCACTCCCTCTCCCCGCGTGCGGGGAGAGGGTTGGGGTGAGGGGCGCTGTTGCTGTTGCCTTTGGGCCCCTTTGCGTT
>DASSVA010000205.1:0-11094 GCA_035706385.1 Solimonas sp.
CGACGTGGACACCATTGCGTGCGCCGATGCGGCCGTCGTCGAGCACGCGGTATTTCGGCACGATGAACAGCGAGATGCCTTTGACGCCGGCCGGCGCGCCGTCGATCCGCGCGAGCACCAGATGCACGATGTTCTCGGACAGTTCGTGGTCGGCACCGGAGATCCACATCTTGTTGCCGACCAGTTGATAGCGGCCGTCGGCCTGCGGAATCGCCCGCGTGCGGATGTCGCCGAGCGACGAACCGGCGTGCGGTTCCGACAGGCACATCGTGCCGAACCAGCGGCCTTCCAGCATCGGCCGCATGTAACGCGCTTTCTGTTCCGGCGTGCCATGTGCGCGCAGCAGGTTCGCCGCCGCGGCGGTCAGGAACGCATAGCCGGTGGTCCCGGCGTTGCTGGCCGTGAACCATGCCATCGCCGCCGACGTCAGCGTGTACGGCAGTTGCAGGCCGCCGTCGCTTTCCGGAAACGACGCCGCCAGAAAGCCGCCGTCGATCAGCGCCGTCAGTGCCTGCCGGACTTCGGGAATCAGCTGCACCCGGTCGTTTTCGAGACGCGGCTCGTTGGCATCGAGCTTCGCGGCGTGCGGCAGGAATTCCGCTTCGGCGATCTTCTGCGCGGCATCGAGCACGCCGTCGAAGCTGGCGCGGTCGTGCATCGCGAAGCGCGGCGCCTGCGTCAGCGCGTCGACATGCAGCATTTCGTACAGCAGAAAATCGAGATCGCGACGGCTGATCAGCGACGGCACGGCAGTCTCCTCATGATGGGTTCGGACTTCGCGACCGGACGCGATGCCGGCAGCCGTTCAGCATACGAAGACGCGCCGGCCGGCGTCGAGCAGGTTAGTCTTTGCCGCCCCAGCCGCCGGTACGCGTCCATGTCGTTCGATCCCGATCTCACCGCGCCGCCCGTCCATCTGCTGCTGATGGAAAGCCGGATCGCCGCCGAATTCGCCGGGTTCACGCTGCGCGCCCGCGCGCTGCGCCGCACCTTGCCGCGCGGCAGCGGCCAGCCGGTCATGATCGTGCCGGGCTTCGGCACCAGCGACGCGCAACTCGCGCCGTTGCTGAAATTGCTCGACGCGCTCGGCTTCACGGCATGCGGCTGGGGACAGGGCCGCAATCTCGGCATGCGCCGCGAGCTCAGGGATCGCCTCGCCGATCGCCTGCAGGCGCTGCATCAGGCGCATGGTCCGGTGACGCTGGTCGGCTGGAGCCTCGGCGGCGTGTTCGTCCGCGAGATGGCGCGCCATCAGCCGCAGGCCGTGCGCCGCGTCATCACGCTCGGCAGTCCGATCAACGGCCATCCGGACGCCAACAACATGCTGCCGCTGTTCCGGCTCGCCAATCGCGGCAAACCGCCGGCCAGCGACCTCGCCGGCTTCACGCGCCGCATCGCCCCGCCGCCGGTGCCGTGCACGGCGGTCTACACGCGGCGCGACGGCATCGTCGCGTGGCAGGCCTGCCGCGAAGATCCGGCGCCGAACACCGAGAACGTCGAAGTGCGCGGCAGCCACTTCGGCCTGCCGTTCAATCCGCAGGTCGCGCGCATCATCGCCGAGCGGCTCGCCCGTCCCGACTGAGCCGAGCACCGGCCGCGCGGGCGGTTTCGCGGCTTCGCTTTGGACACATGTTGAATTACTGACACGATGTCAGTAGAGTCGGCCGCGCACAGGGGAAAACGAGCCGTGAGCCACAGCCGGCAACGCCGCGAGGATGAAAAGGAGCAGCGCCGCGAAGCGATTCTCGACGCCGCCGAGACCGTGTTCGCCAGACACGGCTTCGAACACGCGCGGATGGACGACGTGGCGCGCAAGGCGCGCGTCTCGCGCGCGCTGGTTTACCTGTATTTCCGCAACAAGGCGGAACTGCACTTCGCCGTCTGCCTGCGCGCGCTGCAGGTTTTGCGCGAGCAGCTCGCCGCGGCGAGCGACGCGAACGCGCGCGGCATCGACAAGGTCGCGGCGATCGGTCAGGCGTACATCCGCTTCGCGATCGAACGCCCGCTGTATTTCGCGGCGCTGTCGCGCTTCGAAGCGCACAGTCCGGAATGCCTCGCGCCCGGCTCCACCGAGCGCGTCGTGCTCGACGCCGGCAGCGGCGTGCACGAAGTGACCGTCGCGGCATTGCGCGCCGGCATGGCCGACGGCTCGATCCGCCGGATCGAACAGCCGATGCTGGTCGCGATCACGCTGTGGAGCTTCACGCACGGCGCGATCCAGGTCGCGCAGACCAAGGCGCCGTTTCTCGACGAAGTCGGCCTGTCGGCCGACGCGCTGCTGCAGCACGCGATCGAATTCAGCATGCGCGGCCTGCAGCCGGCCGAGGCGCAGCGAAGGAGCCGCCGATGAAGCGAATCGCGATGGCCGGCGCGCTCGCGCTGCTGCCGGTGCTGGCCGCGCAGGCCGCCGACGATCCGCCGCGCGCTCACGCCGAGGTCGTGCCGCCCGAAGCGCCGCCCGAGGACGCAGCGCTGCAGGTCTACCTCGACCAGGCGCTGCGCGCGAATCCGGCGCTCGCGGCGCGCGACGCCGACGTGCGTGCCAGCGATGCCGATCTCGCGGCGACGCGCGCGCAGCAATATCCGCAGCTCAGCCTCAACGCGCGCTACACGCATGCCGACGGCGGCCGCACGATCGACCTGCCGGTCGGCGATCTGCTGAATCCGGTCTACGACACGCTGAACCGGATGCTCGAACAACAGGGCCAGCCGGCGCAGTTTCCGCAGATCGACAACCAGCACATCGCGTTCCTGCGCGATCACGAGCAGGAGACCAAGCTGTCACTGAGCGCACCGCTGATCGCGCCGCAGCTGTGGGCGAACATCGACGCCAAGCGCGCGCTGGCCGGCGCCAGCCGCGCCGGCCGCGAGGCGTACGCGCGCATGCTGGTCCGCGAACTCAAGCGCACCTATTACGGCGCGGTCGAGGCCGCCGCCGCTGCCGGCATCCTCGAAGCGAGCGAAAAACTGCTCGCCGAGAACGTGCGCGTCTCGCAGGCGCTGGTCGACGCCGGCAAGGCGACGCGCGACCGCGTGCTGCGCGCCGAAGCCGAACATCTCGACGCCAGCCAGCAGCTCGACGCAGCGCGCGCGCGTACCGCACAGGCGCGGCGCCTGCTCAATCTGCTGCGCGCGCAGCCGGACGACGCGCCGCTGGTGCTGCCGGCGCCGGAAGCGCTGCGGATGCCGGCGCGCCGGCAGAGACCGCCGCAGACGCGGCCCGAGCTGCGGCAGATCGACGAGAACACGCTGGCCGCGCAGGCCGCCGAGCGCGCGGCGCGCAACGCCGGATTGCCGACGCTCGGCGTCGCCGCCGATTACGGCATCCAGGGCACCGATTACCGCTTCGACGACGAGCACGATTTCGACACGGTCTCGCTGGTGCTGAGCTGGAAGCTGTGGGACGCCGGCAGCCGCCGCGCCGAGCAGGCGCAGGCCGCGGCGCAGAGTGAAAGCCTGCGTCGGCAGCGCACCGATCTGGAGCGCCGGCTCGAACTCGCGCGGCGTGGCGCCGAAGACGACCTGGCGACCGCACTGCGCGCGATCGACACCGGCGTCGCGCGCGTCGCCGCCGCCGCCGAAGCGTTCCGCATCGCCGAACGCAAGCGCGACATCGCGTCGCTGTCGCAGATCGAATTCCTCGACGCCGAACGCGCGCTGCGCGAGGCGAAGCTGAAACTGGCGATCGCGCGCTGCGATGCGCTCGACCGCGCCGCCGAGCTCGAACTCGCGAGCGCGAGTTATGCCTTGCCCGACAACCTGACGGCACCCTGATCATGACGATGACGAATCGCATCCTGCTCGCCGCACTCGCGTTCGCGCTCGTCGCCTGCGGCCGCAGCGAACCGGCGGCGACGCCCGCGACGCCGCGCGCGGTGCGCGTGGTTGGCGTCGAAAGCGGACCGGCCGAAGCGCCGATCGTCGCGAGCGGCCTGCTGGCGACGCGCGACGAGGCGCAGCTCAGCTTCAAGACCGGCGGCGTCGTGCGCAGCGTCGCGGTGCGCGCCGGCGACGCCGTAAAGGCCGGCCAGGTGCTCGCCGAGATCGAACTCGCCGAAGTCGACGCCGGGCTCGCGCAGGCACGCGCATCGAGCGACAAGGCGGCGCGCGATCTGGCGCGCGGCAAGAAACTGTTCGACGACGATGTCATCACGCGCGAACAGCTCGACGACCTCGGCACCGCCGCCACCGTCGCGCGCGCGCAGCTCGATGCCGCCGAATACAACCGCCATCACGCGCAGATCGTCGCGCCGGGCGACGGCATCGTGCTGCGCCGCCTCGTCGAGCCGCGCGAGACGGTCGCGCCCGGCCAGCCGGTGCTGGTCGTCAGCCAGTCGAATTCCGGTCACGTCCTCAAGCTCGGCCTCGCCGACCGCGACGCGGTGCGCGTGCAGCTCGGTGATCGCGCGCAGGTGCGCTTCGACGCATATCCGCAGCGCACGTTCGCCGCGCACGTCATCGAGATCGGCCACGGCGCCGATCCGCGCACCGGCACGTTCGCGGTCGAACTCGAACTCGACGACACGGCGACCGGCGGCGCACGTCTGCCGAGCGGCCTGGTCGGCAGCGCGACGATCACCGTGCGCGGACAGGGCGGCACGCGCAGCTATCTGCCGCTGACCGCGCTCGTCGAAGGCAGCCAGCGCGCGATGACGGTCTTCACGCTGCAGGGCACGAGCGTGCACGCGCGCAAGGTGCAGATCGCGTTCATCGCCGGCGACCGCGTCGCGCTCGAATCGCCGCTGCCGCCGCGGACGCGCGTCGTCACCGACGGCGCCGCCTATCTCGCGGACGGCGAGACCGTGCGCGTCGTCGACTGACGGACTTCGCCGATGCGCATTTCCGATTTCGCAGTCCGCAACGTACCGTTCATGCTGGTCGCGTCGCTGCTGCTCGCGGCGCTCGGCATTTCGGCGTGGCTGAAGATCTCGCGCACCGAGGATCCGCATTTCCCGATCTCGGCGTTCTCGATCGTCGTCGTCTATCCGGGCGCCGATCCGCAGGAAATCGAACGCCAGGTGATCGAGCCGATCGAGGATGCGATCCATACGCTCGACGACGTCAAGGAGATCATCTCGAACGCCGACGACAGCCTCGGCACCGTCAGCGTCGAGTTCGAAGCCTACGTCGACACCGACAAGAAATACGACGAGCTGACGCGCGAAGTCGATGCGCTGACGCGCAAGCTGCCGACCGGCGTCGCCAGCATCGAGATCAACAAGATCAATCCCGGCGACGTCAACATCGTCCAGTACGCGCTGGTCTCCGAGTCGGCGTCGTACCGCACGCTCGAAGACGCCGCCGAAGACCTCAAGGACGCGCTCGAACGGATTCCCGGCGTCAAGAAATCCGAGACCTGGGCGTATCCGCAGCGCGAGCTGCGCGTCGAGCTCGATCTGAAACGCCTCGCCGAACTGCATCTGCCGCCGATGCAGGTGCTCGGCGTGATCCAGGCCGACAACATCAACGTGCCCGGCGGCACCGTCGAGAGCGGCGCGCGGCGCTTCAACATCAAGACCAGCGGCGCGTACCGCGACATCCAGCAGCTGCGCGACACCGTCATCGCCGGCACCGGCGCACAGGCCGTGCACGTCGCCGACGTCGCAACCGTGCGCTGGGATTCCGGACCGCTCGACTATCTCGCGCGCTTCGACGGCAAGCGCGCGGTGTACGTGACCGCGAACCAGAAGACCGGCCGCAACATCTTCGAGACCAAGACGCAGATCGACGCCGAAGTGTCGGCGTTCGCGAAAGACCTGCCGGCCGGCGTCAGTCTGCAGCTCGGTTTCGACCAGTCGAAGAACGTGCGCAGCCGGCTCGACCGGCTCGGCCACGATTTCATGCTGGCGATCTTCCTCGTCGCGCTGACGCTGCTGCCGCTCGGCCTGCGCGCCGCCGGCATCGTCATGGTCTCGCTGCCGCTGTCGCTGCTGACCGGTCTCGCCGCGTTGTACTTCGCGGGCTTCTCGCTGAACCAGCTGTCGATCGCCGGCTTCGTCATCGCGCTCGGCCTGCTGGTCGACGATTCGATCGTCGTCACCGAGAACATCGCGCGCTTCCTGCGCATGGGCCATACGCCGGACGAGGCGGCGATGCGCGCGACGCGGCAGATCGCGCTCGCCGTGCTCGGCTGCACGGCGACGCTGCTGTTCGCGTTCGTTCCGCTGCTGGCGCTACCGGGCAACGCCGGCAAGTTCATCCGCTCGATGCCGCTCGCGGTCGTGTTCACGGTTTCGGCGTCGCTGCTGATTTCGCTGACGATCATTCCGTTTCTCGCGTCGCGCGTGCTGCCGCGCAATGCCAGTGAAGACGGCAACGCGGCGCTGCGCCTGCTGATGCGGCTGATCCACGGTGTCTACGCGCCGTGGCTGCGCCGCGCGCTCGCACATCCGCGGTTGACGGTGCTGTTGTCGGCACTCGCGTTCGCGCTCAGTTTCGCGCTGGTGCCGCGCATGGGCCTGTCGCTGTTCCCGCATGCCGACACGCCGCAGTTCCTGATCGACATCACGACGCCGAGCGGCAGCAGCCTGGCGCGCACCGGCGAGGTACTCGACGAAGTCGAACACGTCCTCGACCGGCAGCCGGAAGTGGCGCACCTGCTGTCGAATCTCGGACACGGCAATCCGCGCATCTACTACAACGTGTTTCCGCGCGAGAACGCGGCGAACTACGCCGAGATATTCGTGCAGCTCAACGCCTACGATCCGCAGCGCACGCCGGCGTTCCTCGATCGCCTGCGCACGCGCTTCGATGCGATTCCCGGCGCCGAGATCATCGTCAAGGAATTCGAGAACGGGCCGCCGATCGAAGCGCCGATCGCGCTGCGCGTGATCGGTCCCGATCTCGACACGCTGCGCGACATCGCCGGCCGCGTCGAAACACTGATGCGCGCGACGCCCGGCGTGCGCAACATCGGCAATCCGCTGCGCCGCTCGCGCGTCGATCTGCAGCTCGACATCGACACCGCGAAAGCCGGTCTGCTCGGCGTGCCGGTGCTCGACCTCGACCGCACCGTGCGGCTCGCGGTCGCCGGGCTGTCGGCCGGTGACTTCCACGAACCGGACGGCGACAAGTATCCGATCGTGCTGCGCGCGGCGATGAATCCGCGGCCGACGCTGGCGACGCTCGAAGGCCTGCACGTCGCATCGGCCGCCGGCGCACAGATTCCGCTCGCCGAGCTGGCGACGCTGAAGCTCGCCGAGTCGCCGCCGCGCATCTACCGGCGCAACCGCGAGCGCGCCGTGTCGATCTCGGCATATACCGAAACCGGTTACAACACCGAAGCGGTGACCGACAGCCTGCTCGGCAAGATGGCGAAGATGGACTGGCCGCCGGGCTACCGCTACGAAGCCGGCGGCGAAGTCGACGCGCGCAAGGACAGCTTCGCCGGCTTCGGCACGGCGATCATCGTCGCCGTGTTCGGCATCATGGCGATCCTCGTGCTCGAATTCGGCAGCTTCCGCAGCACGCTGATCGTCGCCGGCGTCATTCCGCTCGGCGTCACCGGCGGCATCGTCATGCTGTACCTGTGCGGCTATTCGCTGAGCTTCACGGCGATGGTCGGCTTCATTGCGCTGATCGGCATCGAGATCAAGAATTCGATCCTGCTCGTCGACTTCACCAACCAGCTGCGCGTGCAGGGCAAACCGCTCGACGAAGCGATCGCCGAAGCCGGCGAAATTCGCTTCCTGCCGATCCTGCTGACCTCGGTCACCGCGATCGGCGGCCTGCTGCCGCTCGCGCTGCAGGATTCGCCGCTGTACTCGCCGATGGCGCTGGTCATCATCGGCGGCCTGATCAGCTCGACACTGATCGGCCGGCTGGTGACGCCGGTGATGTACAAGCTGCTGCCGCCGGAACTGGTCACGGCGGACGCGGGCTGAGCGCTCGCCTCAAGCCAAGGCATCCCTGCAGGATGCGCGCCATGCGCGCGACCCCGCCAGAGGTCGCGCACATGGCGCGCTCTGACAGGCAGGCGAAATCGCGCTGCGCACGCCGCTATCATGCGGCTCATGAAACGACGCGATCTTCTCAAGTCCGCCGCCGCCCTCGCCGCCGCCGGGATGCCGGGTGCCGCCGCGTTCCTGACGACGGCGGCGCGGGCCGCCGAAGTCAAACCGCTCGGCAAGCCGCAGCCGTTCGATTTCGCAATGCTGAAAGGCCACGCGCGGGCGATGGCCGGCCAGCCGTGGCAGAAACCGTCGAACGTGCTGCCGAAACCGATCGCCGCGCTCGACTGGGACCAGTGGCAGTCGATCCGCTTCAAGGACGAGCATTCGCTGTGGAAAGACCAGGACCTGAATTTCCAGGCGCGCTTCTTCCATCTCGGCTTCACGATCCGCACGCCGGTGCATCTGTACGAGATCGTCGACGGTCAGGCGACCGAGATCGCGTACGACAGCGCGATGTTCGATTACGGCAAGAGCGGCGTGAAGGCCGGCTCGCTGCCCGCGAATCTCGGCTTCGCAGGCTTTCGCCTCAACTATCGCGATGACTTCGTGCGCGACGTCGCCGCGTCCCAGGGCGCGTCGTATTTCCGCGCGGTCGACGGCGACAAGCAGTACGGACAGTCGGCGCGCGGCCTCGCCGTCGACTGCGGGCTGAACCGCCCGGAAGAATTTCCGATCTTCGTCGCGTATTACCTCGAACGGCCGGCGAAAGGCGCGAACACGGTCACCGTCTACGGCCTGCTCGATTCGCAGAGCGTGACCGGCGCCTATCGTTTCATGATGACGCCGGGCGACACCTTCGTGATGGAGATCGACGCGGCGCTGTATCCGCGCAAGACGATCGAGCGCATCGGCATCGCGCCGCTGACCAGCATGTTCCAGTTCGGCGAGAACGATCATCGCGTCGCCAACGACTGGCGGCCGGAAATTCACGACACCGACGGCCTGCAACTGTGGACCGGCAGCGGCGAATGGATCTGGCGGCCGCTCGTCAATCCGCCGACGCTGCGCGTCAACTCGTTCGTCGACCGCGATCCGCGCGGCTTCGGCCTGATGCAGCGCGACCGCAATTTCGATCACTACCAGGACGACGGCGTGTTCTACGACAAGCGGCCATCGGTCTGGGTCGAGCCGAAAGGCGGCTGGGGCGAAGGCGCGGTGATGCTGGTCGAGATTCCGACCGCCGATGAAACCTTCGACAACATCGTCGCGTTCTGGCATCCGAAGCAGGCGATCGCGCCGGGCAAGGAATACCTTTACGCGTATCGCCTGAGCTGGGGCGCCGCCAATCCGTACAAGCCGGCGCTGGCGACCGCGCAGGCGACGCGCACCGGGCTCGGCGGCATCATCGGCCGGCCGCGCAAATACTTCTCGCGCCGCTTCGCGGTCGACTTCGCCGGCGGCCCGCTGGCGGGCTTGTCGCGCGATGCGAAGATCGAAGCGGTCATCAATGCATCACGCGGCAAGGTCGAAATCACGTCGGCGCGACCGCTCGATGCGATCAAGGGCTGGCGCGCGATGTTCGATCTCGTGCCGGATGCGAGTACCGAGCCGATCGATCTGCGCCTGTACCTGCGGCTCGACGGCAAGCCGTTGTCGGAGACCTGGCTGTACCAGTACACGCCGCCGCCGGTGGCGGAACGCAAGTTCTGAACGGTGGCGATGCGGCGCCTTCGCTCGGCACCGGAATATCCGTCATTGCGAGCCGCGCAGCGGTGAAGCAATCCAGCGGCACGACCGGATCGAGCGACGCATCCGGATTGCTTCGTCAGCCTTCGGCTTCCTCGCAATGACGAAATCTGCGTAATCCGCGGTTCAAGCGCTTTTCTCCGAAGCGCACGCGCCTTTCACTTCCTCGCGAATGATCTCGGCGAGCCGCCATGCGCCGCGGCCGGGATAGTCGCGGTCGGCGAACACCAGATACAGCTCGGCATAACGCTCGCCGCCTTCGCGCATCGGCAGCCGCTTGAGCTGGCCGCTCTGCAGTTCGGCGCGGATCGTGTCTTCGGCGAACCATGCGAAGCCGAGCCCCATCTTCGCCGCGGCGATCGACGTCGCCTTGTGCGAAACCGTCCAGCGCTGTTCGGCGCCGAGCCAGGCGCCGGATTCGCGGATGCGGTTGTGCGCCGAGTCGCGGATCACCAGCTGGCGATGCGGGCGCAGGTCGCGATATGTCAGCTCGCGGCCGAGCTGGTGCAGCGGATGGTCGGGATGCGCGGCGGCGACGAAGCGCACGCGCATCAGCGATTCGCCGATGAAGCCGCCGGGCACGTGGCCGGCGATCGCGAAATCGACCTTGCGTTCGATCAGCGCTTCGTCGGTGCCGCCGAGCACGGTTTCGTAGAGCTGGATGCGCGTGTCGGGCCGCTCCTGCGCGAAGCGCTCGAAACACTGCAGCAGCAGCCAGGTCGGAAAGATGATCTCGGCAGCGACATCGATCTCCGCTTCCCAGCCGGCGGCGAGGCCCGCCGCGCCGTCCTCGAGCGCCGCCGCCTCGGCCAGCAGCGTCTGTGCGCGCCGATACAGCACTTCGCCGTCGCGGGTCAGCCTGGCCTTGCGGCCGTGGATTTCGAAGACCTTGAGACCAAGCAGGCTTTCGATCTTCTTCACCGCATAGGTGATCGTCGACTGCGTCTTGTTGAGCGCCTCGGCGGCCTGCGCGTAACCGCCGGCTTCGATCACGGCGGTCAGCGCGCGCCACTGTTCGAGACTGATGCGAGGTGGTTTCATATCGATCCATTCGATGTTTATTGCCGATAAATTCCGCTTTTTTATCGAATCTTGCAATCGTTTAATGACGGCACGACATCACCAACGGCCGCGACGGCCAAGTGGAGCAGCCATGAAAACCTTGCTACAGATCAAGACCAGCGTGTTCTCCGATCACGGCCATTCGACCCGGCTCGCCAACGAGTTCGTCGCCGGCTGGCAGAAGGCCCATCCGGACGGCCGCGTCGTCGTCCGCGACCTCGCCGCCGACCCGCTGCCGCACCTGACGGCCGAACGCGTGCAGGCGTTCTTCACGCCGGCCGAGCAGCGCACTGCCGAACAGCACGCGCATTCGAAGGCCAGCGAGGAACTGATCGACGAGCTGAAGGCCGCCGACGTCGTCGTGCTCGGCCTGCCGCTGTACAACTTCGGCGTG